>NZ_JBEOUR010000010.1:0-71223 GCF_040302605.1 Microbacterium sp. NPDC097977 | reverse complement strand
CGCTCGACCCGGTAGCCGAGAGCTCTGAGCTGCTTCTGGGCGATGTCGATCGACGCGGAGGCATCGGTCGCGGCATCCGTCGAGGTGCGCTCGACCGCACGGAAGTCGGCGAGCCGCTGCAGGCGGGCGGGGGTGCGCGGCGGCCGGGCCTGCAGCGCCTTGGCATGGTGCCTGATGCGCGGGATCACGCAGCCCACGAGCGAGGCGAACAGCAGCAGGTAGATGGCCGAGAACCACGGCGACAGGTAGACGTCGAACAGCTTCAGGCCGTCGAGGATCGGGAAGAGATCGGGGTTGTCGCGCTCCCATTGGGTGACGCCGT
The DNA here is from genome assembly GCF_040302605.1 of Microbacterium sp. NPDC097977. Lineage (NCBI taxonomy): Bacteria > Bacillati > Actinomycetota > Actinomycetes > Micrococcales > Microbacteriaceae > Microbacterium > Microbacterium sp. NPDC097977. The sequence continues at coordinate 70,901 of NZ_JBEOUR010000010.1, read as the reverse complement.
TGGGGTCGGCCATCCGCTGCGGGAAGATCGAGCCGGGAATGGCGGCGATGGCCAGGACGAGGAGCAGGATCAGCGCGGTGCGCATCGACGTCAGCTGACGCCATCCCCAGCGCAGCCAGCCCACCAGGCCGAGACGGGGCTGGGTGATCGACTCTTCGCCGTCGACGTGGTCGGACGGCCGGAGCGGATCGCTCGACCTCTCGGTTGTGCTGCTCACGGCATCCTTCCGATGCGTCTTCTTCCGGTCGTCCTGATCAGAGCGGGAGGATGACACTGTTCATCACCGCCGTCAGTCTCGACATGATGTCGGTCCAGAGCCCCGTGACCATCAGCAGTCCCAGGGCGATCAGCAGCGCGCCGCCGATCATGTTGACCACGCGGATGTGACGGCGCAGGAATCCGATCGCCTTCGTCGCCCAGCCGAAGCCGAGCGCGACCAGCAGGAACGGGATGCCGAGGCCGAGCGAGTAGGCGAGTCCCAGGGAGCCTGCGCGCACCGGGTCACCCGCGTTGAAGCTCAGCGCGAAGATCGCGGCCAGCGTGGGACCCATGCAGGGCGCCCACCCGACGCCGAGAGCGACGCCGAGCAGCGGCGCGCCGATCAGTCCCGCCTTCGAATCGACGTGGAACCGCACCTCGCGCTGGGCGAAGCCGAAGAGGCCGAGGAACACCAGTCCCATGAGGATGATGACCCCGCCGAGGATGCGCGTGATGAGCTCGCCCCACTGGATGAGGAACACATTGGCGATGCCGCCGAGCGCCGTCAACGAGACGAAGACGAGGCTGAAACCGAGGATGAAGAGCAGGACGCCGACGACCAGGCGTCCCCGCGCGGGGGCGTCGACGGTCGTGGTCGGCGAACCGTTCGCCGTGCCGGGTGCACGCCGGGGGGCCACAGCTCCCCCGAGGAATCCCAGATATCCGGGCACCAGCGGCAGCACGCAGGGCGAGAGGAACGACAGGAGTCCCGCGAGCATCGCCACGGGGATCGCGAGCCACAGGGCTCCCGATCCGATGATCGCTTCGGGGTTCACGCCGCTCCCGGGAGGATCACGAGTCCTCCGCGAGCGCGTCCTTGACGAGCGTCGAGAGGATCGACGTGCCGTCGATGGGCCCGATGATGCGCGCGGCGACCCTGCCCTGCTTGTCGAGCACGAGGGTCGTCGGCGTCGCCTGGATCGGCACGGATGCCGCGAACGCGAGCTTCGCCTCGGCGGTGTCGACATCGATCAGGCTCGGGTAGGTCACGCCGAACTCGGCGGAGAACGCCTTGGCCGTGTCGGCCTGGTCGCGGGTGTTGATGCCGAGGAAGGCGACGTCGTCGCCGCCCTGTTCCTGCCACACGTTCTCGAGGTCTTCGGCCTCGACGCGGCACGGGGCGCAGCCGGCGTACCAGAAGTTCACGACCGTGACCTTGCCCGCCAGCTCGGCGCTGTCGAAGTCCTCGCCGTCTTCCGTCACGCCGCCGAACGCTGTGACGGGCTCACCGCGTTCCGCGACGGGGATCTCGACGATCGCGCCGTCGGCGGCCACGTATCCGGGGTTGTCTCCACTGAGGAACGAGTCGTTCACGGGATCGGGAGCGCATGCGCTCAGACCGATGGCGAGCACCGCGGCGAGCGCGACACCGACCGACCGGCGGACGGGCCGGATGCGGGAGGGGCGGCCGCTGCGGATCGGAGGAACCGTCGAGGCGAGTGGCACGATTCCCAGTTTACGCAGGGGTTCCTATGCATGGGCCGGGCGCCCGTGCGGGCCCGGCGCGAGTCGGGATCACGCCCCTGTCAGAAGCGTGCCAGCACGTCCTCGACGCCGGCGCGGAAGCGCGGACAGCTCGTGATGTCGTGCGCCCGGCAGTTCATCGCATGCTCGGTGATCTCCCGCGAGCGCCGCATCTCCTCCATCCGGCGGTCCAGGTCGTCGAGGTGTCGCTGCAGCACCTCGTGCCGACCCCGGGCGCTGTCGTCGAGCAGCACCGCGATCTGATCGAGGGTCATGCCCGCAGCCTTGCTGCGCTGGATCACGGCGACCTGCACGACCTCGTCTTCCCCGTACCGCCGCCGGCCCGCGGCGTCGCGCGCGGGCCGCAGAAGGCCGACCGACTCCCAATGCCTGAGCACGTTGGTCGGCAGATCGAACCGCGCGGCGACCTCGCCGACAGACCAGGGATTCTGCGCGCTTGACTTCATGTTGACATGAAGTCACAGACTGAGCTCGAAAGCAAGCGAGCCCTTCGGAAGGACCCACATGTACGACGCGATCGTCATCGGCGCAGGACCCGCCGGCCTGCAGGCGGCACTCACACTCGGACGGATGCATCGGTCGACGCTGCTGCTGGACTCGGGCGAGTACCGCAACGGCACCGTGCAGCACATGCACAACGTGATCACGAACGACGGCGCGGCTCCCGCGGACTTCCGCGCCACCGCCAGGAAGGAACTGGCCGCCTACGCGGATGTCGAGATCCGCGAGGTCGGGGCGCAGAACGTGACCGGCGCCGACGGGGACTTCACTATCGTCCTCACCGACGGCGACAGCGTCGAGGCCCGACGCGTCATCCTCGCGACGGGAGTCGCCGACGACCTCCCCGCCGTCCCCGGCCTGCAGCAGCTGTGGGGACTGAAGGCCTTCGCCTGCCCGTTCTGCGACGGGCACGAGCACGCCGGCCGCCCGATCGGCATCCTCGGCCCTGTCGCGCGTGCCGAGCACCTGATCGGACTGCTCGGTCGCATCGTCGGGGACATCACGGTCTACCCGATCGACGAGCGCTTCACCGCAGAGGAGGCGCAGCTGCTCGAACGACTCGGCGCGAGGGCGAGCACGGAGCCGGTGGCCGCCGTCGCCGTGCACGGCGACGGCGTGCGCATCTCGACGGAGTCCGGTGGCGCGCAGACGGTGGCAGGCGTCTTCGTGGCATCCGGAACACTCCGCCAGCGCGCGCCGTTCGCCGATGACCTCGCCCTGGGAATGCTGCCGTCGGGGTCGATCGAGATCGACGACTTCGGTCGCACCTCGCTGCCGGGGATCTTCGCCGCGGGAGACCTCGCGCACCGGGCCTCGCTGCCGGGGCCGCTGGCCTCGGTGCTGCTGGCGGCTGCCGCGGGTCAGATCGCGGCGATCGGCGTCGTCCAGTCGCTCATGGCACACTGACCTGCACCCGCGCCGCCTGGCCGACGAGAGGGCGCGGTCAGACCGCCCCGACGTCGATCGCGCCGCCGGTCGCGGCGGGCTCCGCGTAGGCGACCTCGCGCCACACATCGCCGACGAGCTCGAACGAGGTGACGCTCGAGAGCGCGCAGCGCCGGGTGCGCGGGTCGTGCTGCAACGGCAGACCCGCCACCCGGAGGTGTGTGATCCAGATCGGCGCCTGGTGCGACACCATCACCAGATCTCCACCGTCGACCGACCTCCATGCCTCGGCCATCAGACCCAGCATGCGCTCGGCGATCGAGGTGTACGGCTCACCCCAGCTCGGCAGCGACGGCTGACGCAGGTGCCACCAGTTGAGCGGGTTCATCAGCGAGCGCTTCATCTGCGTGCCCTCGAACACGTTCGTGGGCTCGATCAGACGGATGTCGATCTCGGGGACCAGATCGAATCGTGCGGCGAACGGTTCGGCGGATTCCTGCGCCCGCTCCAGCGGGGAGGCGTAGAGCGTCGTCACCTCCCGGCCGAGGCCGGCGACGTGGTCGGCTGCCGCCTGCGCCATCGTCCGACCGGCCGTGCTCAGGTGGTAATCGGGCAGCCGCCCATAGAGGACGCGCTTCGGGTTGTGCACCTCTCCGTGGCGGACGAGGTGCAGTCGCGACGCCACCATGTCAGACCTGTCGGTAGCGGGATTCGCCGAAGCCGAGGATCAGATATCCGATGTACGGGAAGACGAACAGGAGGAAGAACGAGAACAGCCCGCCCTTGCCGAAGCGCTCCCCCATCCGGATCGCGACGAAGATGCCGAAGACGAATCCCACGATCGGGATCAGGTAGAGCAGTGCGAGCCATCCCGACATCCCGGCGATCTTCACGAGGAAGATGACGTTCACGAAGGGGATGAGCGCGAGGATGCCGGGGTATCCGGCCTTCGTGAAGACCTTCCAGAGGCCGATCACCACCAGGATGTAGAAGGCCAGGACGATCAGCCCCGAGGTTCCCGAGAAGATCGATGCGTACAGGTCGGAGATTCCGTTGGAGTCCATGGGTGCCTTTCCGTCGTGGCGATCCTACTGACCGATATGCCGCCGCACGGGGAGGCGGGACACCCGCGCCCGAGCCCCCGCACCCGCCCACGTAGACTGGGCGGGTTCATCATCTCCCAGAACAGAAGGAATCCTCCGTGCTTCGCACCCACTCGGCAGGCTCACTGCGAGCCGAGCATATCGGTCAGACCGTCACCCTCTCGGGTTGGGTCGATCGCCGTCGTGATCACGGAGGAGTCGCGTTCATCGATCTGCGGGATGCATCGGGCATCGCCCAGGTCGTCATCCGCGACGAGGAGATCGCGCACCCGCTGCGCAACGAGTTCGTGCTCAAGGTCACCGGCGAGGTGTCGCGCCGCCCCGACGGCAACGCGAACCCGAACCTGCCGACCGGCGAGATCGAGCTCATCGCGACCGACGTCGAGGTTCTGAACGAGTCGGCCCCCCTGCCGTTCCAGGTGTCCACGGCTGTGGCGGACACCGAGACGGTGGGTGAAGAGGCGCGCCTCAAGTACCGCTACCTCGACCTGCGTCGCCCCGCCGCGGCATCCGCTCTGCGTCTGCGCTCGAACGTCTACAAGGCCGTGCGCGATGTGCTGCACGGCGAGGACTTCACCGAGGTCGAGACGCCGACCCTCACCCGCTCGACCCCCGAGGGCGCTCGCGACTTCGTCGTGCCCGCGCGCCTGCACCCGGGCAGCTGGTACGCGCTCCCGCAGTCGCCGCAGCTGTTCAAGCAGCTGCTCATGGTGGGCGGCGTCGAGAAGTACTACCAGATCGCCCGCTGCTACCGCGACGAGGACTTCCGCGCCGACCGCCAGCCGGAGTTCACGCAGCTCGACATCGAGATGAGCTTCGTCGACCAGGAAGACGTCATCACCCTGATGGAGTCGCTCATCCAGGCGATGTGGAAGACGATCGGCGTCGAGGTGCAGACCCCGCTGCCACGCATGACCTACGCCGACGCGATGGCCAAGTACGGCTCCGACAAGCCCGACCTGCGCTTCGGACTCGAGCTGGTCGAGGCCACCGAGTACTTCGCCGAGACGCCGTTCCGCGTCTTCCAGGCAGAGTACGTGGGCGCCGTGCGCATGCCCGGCGGTGCCTCGCAGCCCCGCAAGCAGCTCGACGCGTGGCAGGACTGGGCGAAGCAGCGTGGAGCCCGCGGCCTCGCCTACGTGCTCTTCAACGAGGACGGCTCGCTCGGCGGCCCCGCTGCGAAGAACCTGTCGGAGGCCGAGCAGGCCGGACTCGCCGAGTTCGTCGGCGCCTCCGCCGGTGACTGCGTCTTCTTCGCGGCGGGATCGACGAAGGAGAGCCGTGCGCTCCTCGGCGCCGCACGCGTCGAGATCGGCCGTCGCCTCGGCCTGCTGAGCCCCGACGAGTTCGCCTTCACGTGGGTCGTCGACGCGCCGATGTTCGAGCCGGCAGCCGATGCCGTCGCATCCGGAGACGTCGCCGTCGGCGCCGGAGCCTGGACGGCCGTGCACCACGCGTTCACCGGCCCCAAGCCGGAGTTCCAGGACACGTTCGACACCGACCCCGGGTCCGCTCTCGCCTACGCGTACGACATCGTCTGCAACGGCTCCGAGCTCGGCGGCGGATCGATCCGCATCCACCGCGAAGACGTGCAGAAGCGCGTGTTCGAGGTCATGGGCATCAGCGACGAGGTCGCGCAGGAGCAGTTCGGCTTCCTGCTCGACGCGTTCAAGTTCGGCGCTCCCCCGCACGGCGGGATCGCGCTCGGCATGGACCGCGTGCTGCAGCACCTGACGAAGACCGAGTCGATCCGCGACGTCATCGCGTTCCCGAAGTCCGGCAACGGCTTCGACCCGCTGACCGCCGCGCCGGCTCCGATCACGCCCGAGCAGCGCGCCGAGGCCGGCGTCGACTACGAGCCCGAGGACGACGAGGCCTGACCCTCGCACCAGGAGGCCCTCTTCCGCTCACGCGGGAGGGGGCCTCTTCGTTTGCGCCGCCGTGCCGCGGCACGCGACGTCAACGGAGGGCAGCGAGAGCGGGAGCGATGTTCTCGTTCCACACGTCGACGCCGAGCTTCGCGATGAGCACGACGACGACGGCGAGGAAGACGATGCGGATGAACCGCGCTCCCTTCGAGATCGCCATGCGGGATCCGAGGTAGCTGCCCGCGACGTTCGCGACGGCGAGGATGCCGCCGAGCAGCCACAGCACCGCACCGTGCGGGATGAACAGCAGCAGGGCACCGGCGTTCGTGGCGAGGTTCACGATCTTCGCCTTGGCGCTCGCCTGCAGGAAGTCGTAGCCGAGCAGCGCGACGAGCGAGATCACTAGGAACGTCCCGGTTCCGGGGCCGATGAGCCCGTCGTAGAAGCCGATCACGAGCCCCGACAGTCCGGCCATGATGTGATGCCTGTGGCCGCTGAAGCGCAACATCGTGGCGGCCCCCATCTGCGGCCGGAAGGCGGTGAACAGCGCAACGGCGAGCAGCGCCACGACGATGATCGGCTTGAAGGCCGCAGCCGGCAGCACGGTGGCGACGGCCGCTCCCCCGAACGACCCGACGAGGGCGATCACCGCCATCGGCAGAGCGGTGCGGATGTCGGGCTTCGCACGTCGGTAGTACGTCACGCTGCTGGTCGCGGTGCCGAAGACGGAGGCGAGCTTGTTGGTGGCGAGCGCCTGGATCGGCGACATGCCGGGGATCAGCAGCAGCGCGGGCAGCTGCAGGAGTCCTCCGCCACCCACGACCGCGTCGATCCACCCCGCGGCGAATGCCGCGACGATCACGAGGATCAGCGTGCCCCAGGTGAGCTGCTCGAGCCCGAGCACACTGCCGATGTCCATCGGTCCAGGATGTCAGACTGAGAGCATGCTCGACGCTCTCGCCCTGCCCTTCCCCATCGATTCCCGAGCGGGCGCCGCGACCCTGCGCAGAGCCGTCGTCGACGACGCGGATGCCGTGATCGCCCTGCTCTCGGACGACCCGATCAGCGCGTCGCGCGGTGACGTCGCATCCGTCGAGGACCGCCCCGCCTACGCATCGGCTCTCGAGGAGATCCTCGCCGACCCGTCGAACGATCTGCTCGTGGTCGAGCTCGACGGAGCCGTCGTCGGCACCCTGCAGCTCACCTCGATCCCCGGCATGGCGCGACGCGGTGCGAGACGTCTGCTCGTCGAGGCCGTGCGCGTGCGCAGCGATCTGCGCTCGTCGGGCATCGGCTCCGCCGTCATGCGCTGGATCTCCGACGATGCGGCACCGGCCCTGGGCTCGGCGATGGTGCAGCTCACCTCGGACGCCGCCCGCACCGACGCGCACCGGTTCTACGAGCGACTGGGATACGTGGGCTCGCACGTCGGGTTCAAGTACCAGGTTCCCCGCGCCTGAGGCCCGCTCCCACCCGCCACACCCCGGCCACCTCCCGTTCACCGGCCCAGGTCCGATCGGCAACCCGCGGCTCATAGTGTCCTCTCGCAACCCGAATCCGGCGCACAACGCCGGGCACCGAGAGGATCCTGATGACCAACTTCCACCGCCGCGCGCGCATCGGCGCGGGCATCGCCCTGTTCACCGCCGCTGCGCTCGGCCTCACCGCCTGCGCCACAGGGGCGGAGACCCCCGCCGCAGCCGGCGAGGGCGATGCCGTCGACGCCGCCGCCGCGACCTCGGTCGACGACTTCGGCTCGTTCGCCGACCTCGAGGCCGCCGCGAAGGCCGAGGGCCAGCTCAACGTCATCGCGCTTCCGCGGGACTGGGCGAACTACGGCGAGATCATCGATCTCTTCACCGAGAAGTACCCGGAGATCACCGTCAACGAGGCCTCGCCCGACGTCTCGAGCGCCGAGGAGATCCAGGCGGCGAAGACGAACGAGGGCCTGGACACCGCGCCCGACGTGTTCGACCTCGGCCTGACGGTCGCGCTGCAGAACACCGATGTGTTCGCGCCGTACCAGGTGCAGACGTGGGACGAGATCCCGGATGAGCTCAAGGAGCCGACCGGCCTGTTCGTCGGCGACTACGGCGGGTACATGTCGATCGGCTACGACTCGTCGAAGTTCGACGCCCCGAAGACCCTCGACGACCTGAAGGACGCCGCCTACAAGGGTGCGGTCGCCATCAACGGCGACCCGACGCAGGCAGGCGCGGCGTTCGCGGCTGTGGGTCTCGCGACCGTGCAGTCCGATGGCACGCTCGACGACTTCCAGCCCGGCATCGACTTCTTCGCCGACCTGCAGAAGGCGGGCAACCTGCTCAAGGTCGACGTCACCACGGCGACCGTCGCGAGCGGCGAGACGCCGGTCGTCTTCGACTGGGACTACCTGAACGCCGCACACGCGGCAGACAACAAGAACTGGAAGGTCGTCGTCCTCGACGGCACCGGATACGCGGGCTACTACAACCAGGCGATCAACAAGGATGCCCCGAACCCGGCAGCCGCACGCCTGTGGCAGGAGTTCCTCTACAGCGACGAGGTGCAGAACCTGTGGCTCAAGGGCGGCGCCCGTCCCGCGCGCATGGAGGCCATGACCGAGGCCGGCACGATCGACGCCGACCTGGCCGCGGCCCTGCCCGAGGTCCCGAGCGAGACGGTCGTGCCGACCGAGGAGCAGTCGACGAACGCCGGCACGCTGCTCGGCGAGAAGTGGGCAGCGGCCGTCCAGTGACCACGGCCACCACGACGGGGGCGGATGCCGCGGCATCCGCCCCCGTCACCCCCACCGCTCACAGCGCAGAGCCCGCGTCGACCGCGCGGGCCCTGCGCTGGGGGCCGTCCGCCGCCTGGTTGGGGCTCGTGCCCTTCGCCGCGTATGTGTTGCTGTTCCTCGCCGTGCCGACCGTTCTGGCCATCGGCTCGGGGTTCTTCACGAAGGACGGCGCCTTCACCCTCAGCAACGTCTCGGCTCTGGTCGATCCCGTCGTGCTCACCACCTTCGCGAACTCCGCCGGGCTGTCGCTGCTGACCGCCGTGGTCGGCGCGATCGTCGGGGCCCTCGTCTGCTATGCCCTCCTCGGCATGAACCCCGAGGGCGTCGTCCGCTCGACGGTGGATGCCGTTGCGGGTGTGCTCGCCCAGTTCGGCGGCGTCATGCTCGCGTTCGCCTTCATCGCCACGATCGGCATCCAGGGCGTGCTGAAGCTGTTCCTGCAGGACACGTTCGGCATCGACATCTTCGCGAACGGCACCTGGCTCTACGAGCTGCCCGGCCTGATCCTGCCGTACATCTACTTCCAGATCCCGCTCATGGTGATCACGTTCATGCCCGCCCTCGCCGCGCTCAAGCCGCAGTGGGCAGAGGCGAACCTCACGCTGGGCGGCACCCGCTCCAGCTTCTGGCTGCGCATCGGCGCCCCGGTGCTCGCCCCGTCGTTCCTGGCCAGTCTGCTGCTGCTGTTCGCCAACGCGTTCTCGTCGTACGCGACCGCCGCCGCCCTCGCCAGCCAGGGTTCGCAGATCGTGCCGTTGCAGATCCGCGCGGCGCTGACGAGTGAGACCGTGCTGGGTCGAGAGAACCTCGCCGGGGCTCTCGCGCTCGGCATGATCATCATCGTCGGAGTCGTCATGGCCCTCTACTCACTCATCCAGCGCCGCGCAGCGAGGTGGCAGTCGTGAACCGCCTCGCTCCCTCCCCCGTGACCCGGTGGATCATCGGCATCCTCGTCGGAGCCTTCTTCGCGATCCCGCTGATCTCGACCTTTCTCTACACGCTGCGCCAGACCGACGGCAGCCTCGGCCTCGAACGCTGGGCTGCGGTGTTCGATCCGGCGAAATCCGCGGCGATCCGGCCGATCTGGATGGGTCTGGGCAACTCGCTCGTCCTCGCCCTCGTCACGGTGGCGATCGTTCTCCTGCTGCTCGCGCCGACCATGATCCTGGTCAATCTGCGCTTCGGCAGGCTCCGCCCCGCCTTCGAGTTCACCGTGCTGCTGCCGATCTCCATCCCCGCGATCGTGCTGGTCGTCGGTCTCGCGCCGATCTACCTGCAGATCGGCCGTTCGCTCGGCACCGGCACGTGGACGCTCGCGTTCGCGTACGGCATCACCGTGCTGCCGTTCGCTTACCGCTCAATCCAAGCGTCGATCGACGCCGCCGATCTGCGCACGCTCGCCGAGGCCGCCCGCTCTCTCGGGGCGAGCTGGCCGACCGTCGTGCTGAGAGTTTTGGCGCCGAATCTGCGTCAGGGGCTGCTCGCGGCATCCCTCATCTCGATCGCCGTGGTGCTCGGTGAGTACACGATCGCCTCGCTCCTCAACCGTCAGGTGTTCCAGACGGCCATGGTCATCGTTCGCAACCAAGACGGCTACGCTCCCGCGATCTTCACGCTGCTGGCTCTGCTGTTCGTCTTCCTGCTCCTGCTCCTCATCGGCCGCGTCGCTCGCGGCACCCGAAAGGCCCAGTCATGACCCTCCCCGAGACCGCCGACAACATGCTGCTCGCCGAAGCCGGCGAGGGCACTCGCGTGCAGCTGCAGGGCATCGTGAAGAGCTACTCCGGCACCACCGTGCTGCACGGCGTCGACCTCGACATCGCGCCGGGCGAGTTCGTGTCGCTGCTCGGCCCGTCCGGGTGCGGAAAGACGACCCTCCTGCGCGTGCTGGCCGGGCTCGAGGGCCTCGACGGCGGCGCTGTGCTCCTCGGCGGAAGCGACGTGTCCCGCGTACCCACCAACAAGCGCGACATCGGCATGGTCTTCCAGTCGTACTCGCTCTTCCCGCATCTGCGAGTGGTCGAGAACACGGCCTTCGGGCTCCGCCGCCGCGGTGTCGGCAGAGCGGATGCCGCTGCGCGCGCGCTCGATGCCCTCGCCCTCGTCGGACTCGCCGACTTCGCCGATCGTTTCCCGCACCAGCTCTCCGGCGGGCAGCAGCAGCGCGTGGCGCTCGCCCGCGCGCTGGTGACGGAGCCCAAGGTGCTGCTTCTCGACGAGCCGCTGTCCGCCCTCGACGCGAAGGTGCGCGTGCAGCTGCGCGACGAGATCCGTCGGATCCAGCTGCGCCTCGGCATCACCACCGTCTTCGTCACCCACGACCAGGAGGAGGCGCTGGCGGTGTCGGATCGGATCGCGGTGATGAACGCGGGCACCATCGAGCAGATCGGCACCCCCGAGCAGCTGTACACGTCACCGTCGACAGCGGGAGTGGCCGCGTTCGTCGGTCTCTCGAGCGTCGTCTCCGGCGTCGCCGAAGGCGATCACGTCGTGGTGTGGGGACAGCGGCTGCCCCTGCGGGCGCCGGCCGACGGACCCGTCGATGTGTACCTTCGGCCCGAGAACGTGCACTTCGCCTCCGAAGCGGATGCCGCGACCGACGCGCTCGTGCAGGAGAGCACGTTCCTCGGCAGCATGCGCCGCACGCTCGTGCGCACCGAGTCGGGTGAGCTGGTGCGGCTGCAGCACGCACCCGGCATCCATCCGGCGTTCGGCGACCGTGTACGGATCGCGGTCGCCCCCGAGCCGGTCGCCGTGCATCCGCGGGGCTGAGTCGACTCTTCCAGGATCGGCGAGGCGCGACGCCCCACCCGACGCTCCCTACACAAGACCCCCTCCTGCACATCCGGCAGGAGGGGGTCATCGTAGGAAGCGGTCGTGCGACCGCGAACTCAGAGCACGCGAGCCAGGAAGTCCTGCGTGCGCGGATGCTGCGGGTTGGCGAGCACCTCACGCGGGTCACCCTCTTCGACGATGTGTCCGCCGTCCATGAAGATCAGGCGCGACCCCACCTCCCGGGCGAAGCCCATCTCGTGCGTGACGACGAGCATCGTCATCCCCTCGTCGGCGAGCGAGCGCATGACCTGCAGCACTTCGCCGACCAGCTCGGGATCGAGGGCCGACGTCGGCTCGTCGAACAGCATCATGTCGGGGTTCATGCACAACGCGCGGGCGATCGCGACCCGCTGCTGCTGGCCGCCCGACAGGTGACCGGGGAACGCATCCGCCTTCTCGGCGAGTCCGACACGCCCCAGCATCTCCTTCGCGATCTTCTCGGCCTCGGCCTTGGACCGCTTCTTCACGCGCTGCTGCGCGATCATGAGGTTGCCCATCACATCGAGGTGCGGGAACAGGTTGAAGCTCTGGAACACCATGCCGATGCGTGTGCGCACCCGGTCGATGTCGACGTCGGGGTCGGTGATGTCGATCCCCTCGATCAGCACCTTGCCGCCTGTCGGCTCTTCGAGCAGGTTCACCGAGCGCAGCAGCGTCGACTTGCCGGAGCCGGAGGGGCCGATGATGCAGACCACCTCGCCCGCGGTGACGGTGAGGTCGATGCCTTTGAGCACCTCGTTGTCGCCGAAGCTCTTGACGAGCCCCTGCAGGTCGATCGCCGGAGCGTGGACATCAATCAGATCGGTGATCATCGCTGCTTCGCCATCCGTCGTTCCAGGTACGCGCTGAAGCGCGTGAGGGGGATCGTCACGATCAGGTACAGGATCGCCGCCATGATCAGCGGCGTCGCGTTCGTGTTCTGCGTCGCGGCGTCACGGGCGAAGTTGGTGAGCTCCTTCGACCAGATGAACGTTCCCGCGACGAAGAGCAGCGATGTGTCCTTCAGCAGCAGCACGAACTCATTCGTGAGCGGCGGGATGATGATGCGGAATCCCTGCGGCACGATGATCCAGAACGTGGTCTTCATGGGAGACATGCCGAGCGAGCGCGCAGCCTCGGTCTGCCCCTTCGGGACCGCCTGGATGCCGGCGCGGATCGTCTCGGCCATGTACGCCGACGCCACGAGGATGAGGCCGACGAGACCGAGCACGACCGGGCCGCCGAGGTCACGCCCCGAGATGCCCAGTGCGATCGGCAGGATGAAGGCCACACCGAAGATCGTGAGGATCGCGGGAAGCCCGCGGAACAGCTCGATCCAGGCCGTGGCGATCCATCGGAACGGCCCGATGCTCGACAGCTTCAGCAGTGCGAGCACGACCCCCAGCAGGAGCCCGGCGACGAACGCGACAGCGGTGAACCACAGCGTGTTGACGAGTGCGGTCGTGATGATCCCGGGGAACATCTTCGCCGCGATCTCGGGGTTGAAGAACAGCGGCCCGATCTTCGCCCAGTCGGTGCTGACCGCCGCCCAGACGACGATCGCGATCAGCACCGCATAGACGGTGTACCGGTACAGCTTGCTCTTCGTGGTGCGCCTCAACGCCATTGTCAAGGTCTCCCTGCTCTACGTCGCTCGCCGGTTACTTCGCGGTGAAGTAGGTGTCGTAGATGGTCTTGTAGTCGCCGCTGTCGCGCAGATCCTGCAGCGCTCCGTCGATCGCCTCGCGCAGCTTGTCCTTCTCGCCCTTCGCGAACGCGAAGCCGTAGGACTCGCCCGTCTCGTACTCCTCGACGATCTTGTAGGCGTTGTCGGCCTTCTCGTGCTCGAGGTTCACCGGCTGGTCCTGCAGGATGGCGTCGATCTGACCCGCCTGCATCGCCGGCCACAGCTCTCCGTCCGAGGGGTACTGCACGAGTTCCGCGCCCGTGGCGTTCTCGGTCGCGTACGCCTCACCGGTCGTGCCCTGCTGCACGCCCACGTTCTTGCCCGACAGGTCGTCGATCGACTCGATGCCGGAGTCGGTGCGCACGAGCAGCGACTGCAGCGACTCGTAGTACGGCTCGGAGAAGTCGATGTTCGCCTTGCGCTCGTCGGTGATCGTCATCGCCGACGCCCCGACATCGCAGGTGCCGGCCGCGAGCGTGGTGCCGGACTGCAGCGCGTCGAAGCCGACGTCCTGCACCGACAGCTTGAGGTCGAGCTCCTTCGCGATCGCGTCGAGCAGGTCGATGTCGAAGCCCGTGTACCCGGTGCCGTTGTCGCCGCCCTCGAACTCGAAGGGCGCGTACGGGATGTCGGAGCAGACCGTGAGCGTGCCGGCCTCGACGAGGTCGTACTCGTCACCCGCCGCCGGCTCACCGGATCCGCCGCTTCCTGCGCCGCCCGCACAACCGGCAAGGGCGAGGGTGGCGGTCGCGGCGAGCGCGATCCCGGCGATGATGTTGCGACGCTGCATGTCAGCTCCTGAAAAGTGAGGGGTGTGTTGCTCACGGGCGGGTAGGAGAACATCTAAACACGCGCGCTCCTGCCGAGCCCGCCCCGGGCAGTGTTCTGCGGATCACATTTGTGTTGCAAGTGTGACCGAATATGACGGCCGTGTTACAGCTCGGATCGCGACGCCGATCGCGGTACCTGCAGCACACATTGTTCACCTTGCCTGAGTATCCTCTGTGCCGAACGCGTGAGCCTCTGTGCTCCGGATTCCGAGGAGACCCGATCATGGCCAAGAAGACCGCAGCCCGCCGCGACGCCGAGGCGGCCATCGATGCCGCCGCACGTGCCGCGAAAGACGCCAAGAAGCTGATCAAGAACCTGCCGGGAAAGTCGGCGAAGAAGCTCAAGCCTCTCGTCGAGGACGCGAAGGACGCCTCCAAGGTCTCGAAGAAGAAGGTCGCCGACCGGCCGAAGAAGGTCGCGAAGTCCGCCGTCGCCGCGACGGAGCGACTGCAGAAGGCGAGTGCGAAGCTGCACGCCGCTGCCGAGGCGAAGGCGGCGCCCGTGAAGAAGAGCGAGAAGACGAAAGCTCCCGACAAGAAGACGCCCGCGAAGAAGTCGACGACCGAGAAGAAGGCGGCTCCCGCGAAGAAGGCGGCGCCCGAGAAGAAGGCACCCGCCGCATCCGTCCCCGTGTCGCCGGCCCCGCAGACGCCGACCGAGAACGCCGCCGCGCACGACCTGAGCGCGCGGACAGTCGTCGAGCTCCGCGCGCTGGCGCGCGCTCAGGGCCGCATCGGATACTCGCGCCTGACCAAGGCCGCACTGCTCGATCTCCTTGCGCACTGACGTGCAGGAGGCGCTCGATCGCGGCGAATACGCACCGCTCCCCCGCACGCTGATCGACGTCCTGCGCGACACGACGGCGCGGTATCCCGATGCCTCCGCGGTCGAAGACGGCGACGGCGCGCTCAGCTATGCCGAGCTGCTCGCACGGGTGTGGCGCACGGCGGCCATGCTCCACGAGAACGGGGTGCGGCAGGGCGACCGAGTCGGCATCCGGATGACGTCGGGGCGCCGCGAGCTGTACATCGCGATCCTCGGCACGATGGCGGCCGGCGCCGCCTACGTTCCGGTCGACGCCGATGACCCGCAGGAGCGCGCGGACCTCGTGTTCCGGGAGGCGGGCATCGCCGGCACGATCACCGATGCGGGCTATCGCCCTGCCGAGGGCGTCGCATCCGCCGCGCTGTTCGACAGCGGGTCTCCGCACCCCAGCACCTCCGCGATCCCGGTCGTCGCCCCGCCGACCACCGAGGACGACGCCTGGATCATCTTCACCTCGGGTTCGACCGGGGTGCCCAAGGGTGTGGCGGTCTCTCATCGATCGGCCGCGGCCTTCGTCGACGCCGAGGCGCGCCTCTTCCTGCAGGAGGCACCGCTCGGGCCGGGCGACCGCGTACTGGCGGGGCTGTCGGTCGCGTTCGACGCGTCGTGCGAGGAGATGTGGCTGGCCTGGGGGCACGGCGCCTGCCTCGTGCCGGCGCCCCGGGCGCTCGTGCGCTCCGGCGAGGACCTCGGTCCCTGGCTGCTCGGCCACGGCATCACGGTCGTGTCGACGGTGCCGACCCTCGCGGCGCTCTGGCCGCAGGACGCGATCGAGAACGTGCGGCTGCTGATCTTCGGCGGCGAGGCGTGCCCTCCCGAGCTGGTGGCGCGGCTGGCCTCCGAAGGGCGCGAGGTGTGGAACACGTACGGGCCGACCGAGGCCACGGTCGTCGCCTGCGCGTCTCTCATGGACGGCATCGGACCGGTGCGCATCGGCCTGCCGCTCGACGGCTGGTCGCTGGCCGTCGTCGACGCCGAGGGGCATCGGGTCGCCGACGGCGAGGCGGGCGAGCTCATCATCGGGGGTGTCGGGCTGGCGCGCTATCTCGATCCCGCCAAGGATGCCGAGAAGTACGCGCCCATGCCGACGCTCGGTTGGGAGCGGGCCTACCGCTCCGGCGACGTGGTCCGCGTGGAGCCCGAGGGACTGATCTTCCAGGGCCGCGCCGACGACCAGGTCAAGATCGGCGGCCGCCGCATCGAGCTGGGCGAGGTCGAGACCGCACTCCAGGCCCTCACCTCGGTGTCCGCCGCCGCAGTGGTCGTGCAGAAGACCGATGCCGGCCTTCCTCTCCTCGTCGGCTACGTGGTCCCGGACGAGGGCTTCGACCGGCAGACCGCCCGCTCCGAGCTCGCCGCGCTGCTGCCCGCCCCGCTGATCCCGCTGCTCACGACCGTCGACGATCTGCCCGTGCGCACCTCGGGCAAGGTCGACCGTGCCGCACTTCCCTGGCCGCTCGAGTCCGGCGACGCGGGAGACTCCTCGCTGTCCGGCACGGCCGCGTGGCTCGCCGAGCAGTGGTTCGCCGTGCTCGGCATCCGCCCGGACGACGAGGACGCCGACTTCTTCCAGCTCGGCGGGGGCTCGCTCGCCGCCGCCCAGCTGGTGTCGCGCCTGCGCACTCGCGCCCCCGAGTTCACGATGACCGATGTCTACGACCTGCCGCGGTTGCGTCAGATGGCGGATGCCGTCGACGAGGATGCCGACGACGACGACACCGAGCAGCGGGTCTTCAGCCAGCCGGTTCCCACGCCGCGGCGGATGCAGTGGGTGCAGACGATCGCCGGTCTGCCGCTGTTCGTGTTCACCGGCATCCGCTGGCTGCTCTTCCTCCTCGCCGCGAGCTGGATCCTGCGGCTCTCGCCCGGATTCGAGTTCCTGCCCGATGTCCCCGTGTGGACCGTGATCGTCGGGCTGCTCGTGTTCGTGACCCCGCTGGGCAAGATGACGATCGCGGCGGTCGCAGCCCGACTGCTGCTCGCCGGACTGCGCCCCGGCGACTACCCGCGCGGCGGCGGGGTGCACCTGCGACTGTGGCTCGCCGAGCAGATCGCCCAACAGGTGGATCCGGTCGGGCTGGCCGGCGCTCCCTGGGTCGTCTACTACGCCCGAGCCCTCGGCGCCCGCATCCACCGGGATGTGGACCTGCACACGGTGCCCCCGATCACGGGGATGCTCGACATCGGTCCCGGCGCCTCGATCGAACCCGAGGTCGACCTCACCGGCTATTGGATCGACGGCGACACCGTGCGCATCGGCGGCATCCGCATCGGCGCCGACGCGACCATCGGCGCGCGCAGCACCCTCGCACCCGGCACGAAGATCGGTCGCGGCGCGGAGATCGCCCCGGGGTCGGCGGTGTTCGGGCGCGTGCGCGCGAAGCAGCGATGGGCGGGCTCCCCGGCGGCTCGGATCGGCGGCACCTCGTCGCCGTTCGCCCCCGACCGTCCGCCGACCCGGGTCCGGTGGCTGTGGGCGTACGCCGCGTCGTCGGCGCTTCTCGGCCTCCTCCCCGTCATCTCGCTGGCCGCCGGGGCCGGGATCCTGGTGCTCGGCATCCGAGGCTCCGACTCGCTGCTCGCGGCGGTCCCCGGCATCCTCGCGCTGCTGGTGCCCGCGGTGCTGGTGGCCGGTCTCGTGTTCGCCGGCCTGGTGCTGCTCTTCGTGCGCGTGCTCGGTCTCGGGCTCGCCGAGGGCGTGTACCCGGTGCGCTCGAGAGTCGCCTGGCAGGCATGGACGACCGAGCGCCTGCTCGATTCCGCCCGTACCTTCCTCTTCCCGCTGTACTCCAGCATCGTCACCCCGATCTGGCTGCGTGCACTGGGCGCCGACGTCGGTCGCGACGTCGAGGCGTCGACCGTGCTCCTCATCCCGACGCTCGCGACGATCGCCGACGGCGCGTTTCTCGCCGACGACACCATGGTGGCGACCTACGAGCTGCGGGGCGGGTGGATGCGGTTGCGCAGAGCGCGGATCGGCAAGCGCGCCTTCCTGGGCAACTCGGGCATGGCCGCAGGAGGCCACAACGTGCCGCGCGACGGCCTGGTCGCCGTGCTGTCGGTCGCTCCCCCCAAGGCCAAGGCCGGATCGTCCTGGCTGGGTTCGCCGGCGGCGCGCCTTCGTCGGGTGGTCAACGACTCCGACCTCGAGCGCACCTATCGGCCGCGCGCGAGTCTGCGCCTCGCCCGTGCGCTGTGGGAGTCGTGCCGCATCATCCCGGTGTTCGTGACCTGCGCGATCGGCCTCTCGGTGATGCTGGCTCTGGCCGCTGTCGTCGAGAACGGGGGCCTGGGCTGGGCCGTCGTCCTCTCGAGTGTCGTGATGCTCGCGGCCGGCGCCGTCGCCGCTCTCGTCACGACCATCGCCAAATGGCTCATCGTCGGGCCGATCCGCGCGGGAGAGCATCCGCTGTGGTCGAGCTTCGTGTGGCGCACGGAGGTGTCTGACACGTTCACCGAGATGGTCGCGGCCCCCTGGTTCGCCAACGCCGCCGCCGGCACGCCGGCCCTGGCGATCTGGCTGCGCTCGCTCGGCGCGAAGATCGGGCGGGGCGTGTGGACCGACAGCTACTGGCTGCCCGAACCCGACCTCGTGACGCTCGGCGACGGCGCGACGGTCAACCGCGGATGTGTGGTTCAGACGCATCTGTTCCATGATCGAGTGATGAGCATCGACGCAGTGACCCTCGAGAACGGTGCGACACTGGGTCCGCACAGCGTGATCCTGCCCGCGGCGACGATCGGGGCGGATGCCACGGTCGGCCCCGCCTCGCTCGTGATGCGGGGCGAGTTCGTGCCGGTCGGCAGCCGGTGGAGCGGCAATCCCATCGGCCCGTGGCGAGCGGTCAAGGTGCGCTCGTACCAGGCGACCGACGCATGACCGTCGACCCCTACACCCCGCACAGCGGCGATCGACGCTACGGGGTGCTGCACTACGACCTCGCGATCGACTACCGCGTCACGACCAATCGTCTGGTCGGCACGGCCACCGTCCGACTGCGGATGCAGGAGTCGGCCGCGCACATCTCCTTCGACCTGATCGGCCTCAAGGCCACGAAGGTGCGCGTGACCGGCGACCGCGCCGCATCCTTCCGTCAGGACGATCGGCGGCTGAAGGTGATCTTCGGCGCCGAGCGTGCCAGCGGCCGGGAGATCACCGTGTCGATCGACTACACCGGATCACCGGGGCCGCGGCGCACCCGATGGGGCCTGCTCGGCTGGGAGGAGCTCGAAGACGGCGTGATCGTCGCCTCGCAGCCGACCGGCGCGCCGACCTGGTTCCCGTGCAACGACATCCCCTCCGACAAGGCCACGTACCGACTCGTCTTCACCGCCGACCCCGAGTACACCGTCATCAGCGGGGGTGCCGCCACCCGGTCGACGCAGCGCGGTCGCACCCGCTGGACGTTCGAGCAGCCGGTACCGACGGCCACCTATCTGATGACGGTGCAGATCGGCCAATACGACGACGACAGGGTCGCTCTCGGGGACACACCGGGACGTCTGTTCCATCCGCGCTCTCTGGCCGCGCGCGTGCGAGCGGACTTCGCGGATCTCCCGGCGATGATGTCGGCGTTCGTCGGTGCCTTCGGCCCCTACCCGTACGAGTCGTACAAGGTGGTCGTCACCCCCGATGCCCTCGAGATCCCTCTCGAAGCCCAAGGCATGGCGATCTTCGGCGCGAACCACATCGACGGGAGGGGCGGCAGCGAGCGCCTGATCGCCCATGAGCTCGCGCACCAGTGGTTCGGCAACAGCGTGGGAGTCGCCCGCTGGCAGGACATCTGGCTCAACGAGGGGTACGCCTGCTATTCGGAGTGGCTGTGGTCGGAGGCGGGCGGCGGTGCGACGGCGCATGCGAACGCCGTGGAGCATCACGCCCGGCTCCGGGCACTCCCCCACGACCTCGTGCTCTCCGACCCGGGCGCGGACGACATGTTCGACGACCGCGTCTACAAGCGGGGTGCGCTCACCCTGCACGCTCTGCGCCTGACGGTCGGCGACGAGCTGTTCTTCGCCCTCACCCGCGAGTGGACGAGTCGGTTCGCCGGTCTCGCGGTGACGAGCGACGACTTCCTCGGGCTGGTGGACGAGCTCGCCGGCGGGCAGGCACGCGAGCTGGTCCGCTCGTGGATCGACGGGCGCGCACTGCCCGCACTCCCCTGAACCGGGCGAGCTCCCGTCAGCGAGGCGATCCGATGGCGAGGCTCAGCGCATGGCCGGTGGGACCGCCGAGCGTGACGACGTCGATCGGATCCCTGCGATGGGGAAGGACGGCCGACCACACCCCGGGTGCCGACGCATCCGATCGGACGCGCAGAGTCACCTCGGCGGGGTCGATCGCGAATCCGCGCCCATCGGCCTTCACCGCCGCCTCGATGCGCGTCCAGGCTGCGAGATCAGGAGCGTCCGAGGGAAAGAGCGGTGCGATCTCGGCGAGACGGCTCGCGTGGGTGAGGGGTTCGACGTCGACCCCCAGAGACACGGATGCCGGGCCCACCGCCACCGCGACGAGATCATCGCCGTGGCTCACGCTCAGCGAGGATCCCGCGGTGCGCGGCCTGCCGTGCGGCCCACCGCATCGTTCGCAGGTGCTGTCGAGCGCCACGACACGCTCCGCGTCGCCGCGACGGAGGAGGTCGCGGATCAGCGCTCTACCGGCGAGGAACCCCTGGCGCTGCGCACCACCGAGCTGGAGCAGGCGTTCGTGCTGGCCGCGCCCCATCGCGAGGACGTCGGTCGCATCGAATCCCTCGAGCCGTGACGGAGTCGTCCATGCCACGGTCACGCCCTGCCAGGCGAGCTCCCCCACGGTGCCTCCGCCTGCCTCTGCCGACGACGCCCCCGGGGCGCCGTCTCAGATCTCGATGTCGACGGCGGCCCGTGCGGCGACGACCGAGCGCACGTACGCGACGACCTCTTCGTGCGCGGGGTGCACCTGG
Organism: Microbacterium sp. NPDC097977; assembly: GCF_040302605.1. NCBI lineage: Bacteria > Bacillati > Actinomycetota > Actinomycetes > Micrococcales > Microbacteriaceae > Microbacterium > Microbacterium sp. NPDC097977. Next base: position 49,923 of record NZ_JBEOUR010000010.1, on the reverse strand, counting down.
TACTCCTCCAGCGCCGCGATCGAGTCGAAGTCCGCGACGAGCGTGACGTCCCAGTTGGTGTCGGGGTAAGCGACGTTCACCCCGGCGGAGATCGCGCGCAGCTGCGGCACCACGCCGTCGAGGGCGTTCAGACGGCGCGCGACATCGGCGGCCTGCTCCGCGCGGAGGTCGGAGTCTTCGGCCGCGAGCTTCCACGAGACGATGTGACGGATCATCGGAACTCCTTCTTCAGGGCGTCCTCGTTGACCGCGGCTTCGAGGGACTCCTTGAGGCGATCGGCGGAGAGACGCCAGTGCGCGTGCAGCTCTCCGTCGATCAGCACGACGGGGATCTTCTCCCACCACAGCTCGTAGAGGGCCGGGTCATCGGCGATCGACGCCTCGACGACCTCGATGCGCTCAGCCGCGGCGTCGGGAAGCTCGGCCACGACGGCATCGATGATCTCGGAGGCCACGTCGCACAGATGGCAATCGGGCTTGCCGATCAGGGTCAGCGTGGTCACGCCGAGGGCATCTCGATGTCGCGGCCCTGGGCGATCCACTCGCCGGTGCCGCCCTCGACGTTCGTGGCGTCGTATCCGCGGGACTCGAGCGCCTCGACGACACGCGCCGAACGGCCGCCGGCCTGGCAGATGACGTCGAACGACTCGGAGGGGAGCTCCTCGAGCCGGTTGCCGATCTCCGACATCGGGATGTTGACGGCGCCGGGAACGTGGCCCGCGGCGAATTCGTGCACCTCCCGCACGTCGATGAGCGGGGTGTTCGAGCGCTCTGCGAGCTCGGTGACGGTGATCGACTTCATGGCATGCTCCTGCGACGAGGGGGAAACCGGGGGTAGAGACACAAAGCGCCCGTCCGGAGACAGGCGCTCGTGTCTGGTCGCTTACTTCTTGTTGCGACGCTGGTGGCGAGTCTTACGAAGCAGCTTGCGGTGCTTCTTCTTCGCCATGCGCTTGCGGCGCTTCTTGATGACAGAACCCACGGAAACCTCACTAAGTCAGTGGCTGGGTGTCGTCGGTGACGGACACCCGGGTACGGGCACGGAAAAAATGCCTCGGATCAGTCTAGCAAACCGGGGCGCCTTCACTGTACGCGATGCGTCGTCGTCGATCGACGACGCACAGACGTGCTGCGGAGGGCCTCGATCCGATCAACCGACGTCGGCGATCGGCCGCTGCAGCGCATCGGCCACAGCGGATTCGGGGACGCGGAAGCTGCGACCGAAGCGGATGGCTGGCAGCTCACCCGCGTGCACCATCCGATAGACGGTCATCTTCGACACGCGCATGAGCTCGGCGACCTCGGCCACCGTCAGGAACCGGACATCAGGAACCTCGGGCATCCCACGTACCCCTTTCTGGATTTGTGCACACTCTATGGGTTATCTGGGACGCATGTAAACCCGTGTGGCCCGTGTGATCAATGAGGCCCGCGGCGGCCACCCATCGCCAGCGACCGTCCTCGTCTCAGCCCAGACATAGGATGTATGGCGGATCCGCCCAGTTTCGTCTGGGAACCTCTGATCACGACTCACGATGGCACCGTCAGAGTCGACGCGGGCTGGGGCCCGCGGCCTCGCCCCTGACGAAGAGCCCCCCGATTCGTCGGGGGCGATGTGCATTCCGCCGCAGGTCCGCGGCAGCGCTGTCAGCCGCCGAAGCGCTTGAGCGCCGAGTCGACCACGTGCTTGGCGGACGCGACCGCGCGGCCCACCACCTCGGCCGCGTGCGCGGCCCCGTCGGGGAGCGGCTGGCCGGGGTACTCGATGTCGGGCGCGTCGTTCCCGTACGCGTCCATGAGGAAGGGGACCAGCCAGTCGTCGACGGCCTCGAGGGGCTCGACGGCGAGGCTGTAGAAGCGGCGCTGGCCGTCTTCGCGGACGCTGACCAGCTCGGCTTCGCGCAGCACCTTCAGATGCTTCGAGACCGTGGGCTGGCTGATGCCCAGATCGGCGACGATATGGCTGACGCTGGTGCCGGCATCCCCTTCGGTCGTGCGACGCAGGAGAAGCTGGAGGATGTCGCGCCTCGTACCGTCTGCGATCACGTCGAAGATGTCCGTCATGTGATCAGGGTAGTCGTCCCCGGCACGGAGTACCATGACGAAGGCTCGGCGAACGACGTCGTGCTGCCACGCACCGCACGGAGAGAACGAAGGGGGACGCGATGTCGGGCATCGTTTCGGCGTCGTCGCCTCGACAGCGGCTCCAGAACGCCGCATCGTGGAGCAAGCACATCATCACGTCGTCGCCCTCGCGCTTCGCGATCGTGATCTTCGCGATGCTCATCCTCGTCTTCACCGTGCTGCTGTCGCTGCCGATCGCCTCCGCGACGCGCACGGTCACCCCGCTGGCGGACGCCCTGTTCACCGCCGTGTCGACGATCTGCGTCACGGGACTCGCGACGGTCGACATGGCGACCCACTGGTCTCCGTTCGGCCACGTGCTGATCTTCATCGGGGTGAACATCGGTGCGCTCGGCGTGCTGACGCTCGCCTCGCTGATGGGGATGCTGATCTCCAAGCGCCTCGGTCTGCGCGCGAAGCTCATGGCCGCCGGCGACACGAATCCGATGCGCGCACACGGCGGCGTCGTGAACGAGAGCCAGACCGTGCGACTCGGAGAGGTCGGTCAGCTGCTCATGACCGTCGCCCTCTCGGCCCTCATCATCGAAGGCGCCCTGGCGATCCTGCTCTACCCGGCGCTCGTCATGGCGGGCGTCGAGCCGATCGCCGCTCTGTGGGAGGCGCCGTACTTCGCCGCGATGGCGTTCACGAACACGGGCTTCGCCCCCAACGCGGGTGGCGTCGCGGTGTTCGCCGACGACTACCTCGTGCTCTCCCTGCTGATGGTCGGCGTGTTCCTCGGCAGCATCGGATTCCCCGTGATCTACACGCTCGCCAAGCACGTGTGGCACGTCAAGAAGTGGTCGCTGCACACCAAGCTCACGCTCGTCACCACCGTGCTGCTGTTCGTGCTGGGTGCCGTCGTCTTCCTCGTGCTCGAATACGCCAACCCGAAGACCTTCGGGTCGATGGACGCGGCCGACACGACCTTCCAGGCCTTCTTCCTGTCGGCGATGACGCGCTCCGGCGGCTTCAACGTCATCGAGATGGACGACTTGAACGGCTCGTCGCTGCTCGCGGCCTCGATGCTGATGTTCGTCGGCGGCGGCTCGGCATCCACCGCCGGCGGCATCAAGGTGACGACGCTCGCCGTGCTCGCCATCGCGGTCTGGTCGGAGGCGAAGGGTCGCCAGTCGGTCGAGGCGTTCGGCCGCCGCATCCCCAGCGACGTGCAGCGGGTCGCGCTCAGCGTCGTGGCGTGGGGCGCGACGATCGTGGCGCTGTCGACGATCATCATCTCCCAGATCACCAAGGCCGACATCAGCCATGTGCTCTTCGACGTGATCTCGGCCTTCGGCACCGTGGGACTCTCGACCGGGTTGACGGCAGAGCTGCCCGATTCCGCCTCGTACGTCCTCGCGACCACCATCTTCATGGGGCGCGTTGGTACAGTGACTCTCGCCGCGGCCGTCGCCGCGACATCGCGAACGCAGTACTACTCACTGCCCGTGGAAAGGCCGATCGTTGGTTGAAGTCCTCCGGGGGGACGCTCCCGTCCTCGTCATCGGTCTCGGTCGGTTCGGCGCCGCGTGCGCGGGCGAGCTCGACCGCCTCGACCGCGAGGTGCTCGCGATCGACGACAACCTCGAACTCGTGCAGAAGTGGTCGGACCGGGTCACCCACACGGTGCAGGCCGACGCCAAGAACATCGACGCCCTGCGCCAGATCGGCGCGCAGGACTTCCAGGTCGCGGTCGTCGCGGTCGGATCCTCGATCGAGGCATCGGTGCTGATCACCGCCAACCTCGTCGACCTCAAGGTGCCGCAGATCTGGGCGAAGGCCGTCTCGCAGTCGCATGGGAAGATCCTGGCCCGCGTGGGCGCGAACCACGTCATCTACCCCGAGCGCGAGGCCGGCGAACGTGTCGCCCACCTCGTCTCCGGCCGGATGCTCGACTTCATCCGCTTCGACGACGACTTCGTGCTGGCCAAGATGTACCCGCCGAAGTTCATCCGCGGCGTCGGCCTGAACGAGTCCGGCGTGCGCACCAAGTACAAGGTCACCGTGGTCGGCGTGAAGAGCCCGGGCAAGCCGTTCCGCTACGCCGAGGCGAACACCATCGTGACCAACCACGACCTCATCATCGTGTCGGGCACCAACAGCGACATCGAGCGCTTCGCGGCCCTCGACCGCTGAGCCGCTCCCCGGCGTCTCGGCGTCGGTCGTCGCCGGTCAGGCGTCGATGTCGAGCGTCAGGTCGACGATGTCATCGATCGTGACGCTCTCGCGGTCCTGCAGCAGCTTCTTGATCGGCACGATGTAGCCGCCGTCCTTCGGCCAGAGCGCGGTCGTCACCGTGGTGGCCCCGATCGTCACCGATGCGGGGATCATGCCCCACCCGTAGGTGACGGCGCTCGCCACCTCGCCGATCATCGCGCTCTCCTCCGGCGGCACGGTGACGAAGTGGAAGGGCGCGGGACCGCGCCAGAACCAGATCGCCCCCGAGAACCGCGCCCGCACGTCAGGCTCCGGCGGCGAGCTCTCGTGCGCGCGCGAGGGCCGCATCGGCCGCTGCGGCGAACGTACGGTCCAGGTGCGCGTCCTGCAGCACGGCGACCGCCCGCTCGGTGGTGCCCTTCGGGCTGGTGACCCGACGACGCAGCTCAGCCGGCTCCTCCCCCGAGGCATCGAGCAGCGCGGTGGCCCCGATGAACGTCTGCTCGGCCATCAGGCGGGCGTCGGCCTCGCTGAACCCCATGCCGACAGCGGCCTTCGTGAGCTCCTCGATCAGCAGGTAGACATAGGCGGGCCCCGAGCCCGAGATGGTCGAGAGCGCGTCGATCTGCGACTCGGGAACCTCGACGACCGCGCCCACGGTCTCGAAGAGGCGGTGCACGAGGGCGAGATCGTCTGCGGACGCCGCCGCCCCCGCGGCCAGACCAGTGACACCCTTGCCGACCGTCGAGGGGGTGTTCGGCATCGAGCGGATCACCCGCACCTCTGCGCCCAGGTTGTCGGCGAACGTCTGCAGGGTGACCCCGGCGGCGAGGCTCACGACGATCGCGTCGTCGGCCAGGTGCGATGCGATCTCCCGCAGCAGATCGGGCACCATGGCGGGCTTCACGCCGACCAGCACGATCCGGGCATCGGCGACCGCCTCGGCGTTGCCGTCGGCGGTCTCCGACAGCGCGATGCTCCTGACGCCGTCGAGATCGGCGAACGCCGCCGCCTTCTCGGGCGTGCGGTTCGTGGCGGTGATGCCACCGTCCACCGGAATGCCGGAGGCCACCACGCCGCGGAGGATCGCACCTCCCATCGAACCGGCACCGACGAACGCGAGGGAGGGAAGGGAGTCAGCCATGTCGTCATCCTACGGCGGGCTCTTCCGGCGTCCGCGGACCAGCGGATCTAGACTCGTCGCATGAGTGCATCGGGTGGCGGCAAGGCGATCATCGCGGCGTTCCTGGCGAATCTGGGCATCGCTCTGGCGAAGTTCCTCGCCTGGGCGCTCTCCGGCTCGGCATCGATGCTCGCCGAGGCGATCCATTCGGTCGCCGACTCCGGCAATCAGCTGCTGCTCATGCTCGGCGGCCGCAAGGCCCGACGCGAGGCCGACAGAGCGCACCCCTTCGGCTACGGACGCGAGCGCTACGTCTACGCGTTCGTGGTGTCCATCATCCTGTTCTCGGTCGGTGGCCTGTTCGCCATCTACGAGGCCATCGACAAGCTCACCCACCCGCACGAGCTCGACAAGACCTGGTGGTGGCTGCCGATCGTCGTGCTCGTGGTCGCGATCGGACTGGAGTCGTTCTCGCTGCGCACCGCGGTCAAGGAGAGCAACCTCGTGCGCGACCGCGACCAGTCGTGGGTGTCGTTCGTCCGGCGCGCGAAGGCGCCGGAGCTGCCGGTCGTGCTGCTGGAAGACGTCGGGGCGCTGACCGGACTCAGCTTCGCCCTGCTCGGCGTCGGCCTCACGATCATCACCGGCAACCCCGTGTTCGATGCCCTCGGGACGCTGATGATCGGCATCCTGCTGGTGCTCATCGCGATCGTGCTCGGAGTCGAGACCAAGAGCCTGCTCGTGGGCGAGGGCGCGACCCCCGCCGACCACGACCGCATCGTCGACGCCATCAACGCCGGCGACGAGATCGAGAAGATCATCCACATGAAGACCCTCTACCTGGGTCCGGATGAGCTCATGGTGGCGGCGAAGATCGCTCTCAACGCCGACAAGCCGCTGCGCGAGGCCGCCGACGACATCGACGCGATCGAAGCCCGCATCCGCGAGGCCGTGCCGATCGCCAGGGTGATCTACATCGAGCCGGACGTCTACCGCCCCGCGATCGATCCCGAGCCGTCGACCGACGTGTTCGTGCTCAAGTCCTCCGACTGAGTCCGGCGCCTGTGCTCCCGTGCGCCTGTGCGCCTGTGCGCCTGTGCGCCTGTGCGCCTGTGCGCCTGTGCGCCTGTGCGCCTGTGCGCCTGTGCGCCTGTGCAGGGTCGGCGCCCGGCGGTCAGCGCCGTTGCTCGAAGAAGTCGCGCAGCAGCGCCGTGGCGGCCGCCGCCTCGACCCCGCCGATCACCTCGGCGCGGTGCGGCAGGCGCCGATCGCGCAGCACGTCGTACATCGACCCCGCGGCTCCGGCCTTCTCGTCCCAGGCGCCGAAGACGACGCGCGCGATGCGCGACTGCAGGATCGCACCGGCACACATGACACAGGGCTCCAGGGTCACGACGAGTGTGTGGCCTTCGAGGTTCCAGGTGCCCGCGGATGCCGCAGCCGCGCGCAGCGCCTCGACCTCGGCGTGCCCGGTCGGATCGTGGGTCGCCTCGCGGGTGTTCCGCCCCTCCGCGACGATCCGCCCCGAGGGATCGAGCACGACGGCGCCGACCGGGATCTCCGCGGCGTCCGCCGCGTCCGCGGCGAGCGCGAGGGCACGGCCCATCGCGGTGAGGTCGGCGGCGGTCATGCGTCGAGCCTACGACAGCGAGCGGCGGCGGCCACGGCATCCGATGTCGTGCGCGGGCGTCCGGCGCATTAGCCTGTATCCATGCGTGTCCACGTCGCCGACCACCCTCTCGTCACCCACAAGCTCTCGGTCCTGCGCGACCATCGCACACCGTCTCCCGTCTTCCGGCAGCTGACGGAGGAGCTCGTGACCCTTCTGGCGTACGAGGCGACGCGAAACGTCAAGGTCAGCCCCATCGAGATCACCACACCGGTGACGACGACGATGGGCGTGAAGATCTCGGAGCCGCGTCCGATCGTGGTCCCCATCCTGCGTGCGGGACTCGGGATGCTCGAGGGGCTCGTCAAGCTGCTGCCGACCGCCGAGGTCGGCTTCCTCGGCATGGTCCGCGACGAGGAGACCTTCGAGCCGACCACCTACGCCGAGCGTCTGCCCGACGACCTCAGCGACCGCCAGTGCTTCGCCATCGACCCGATGCTCGCCACCGGCGGCTCGCTCGCGGCGGCGATCCAGTTCCTGTTCGACCGCGGCGCCAAGGACGTCACCGCGATCTGCCTGCTCGGCACCCCTGAGGGCGTGGCGGCGATCGAGGCGCTCGTCGGCGACCGCGACGTCACTCTGGTGCTCGGCGCTCTCGACGAGCGACTCAACGAGAAGGGGTACATCGTGCCCGGACTCGGCGATGCCGGAGACCGCCTCTACGGCACGGTCTGAGTTCCCGCAGGCTGGTCGAGCAGCGCGACGCCGAAGCCCGCGACGACGTCACGCACCTCGGCGAGGTAGCGCTGCGCCTGCTCGGTGAGGGGGATGGCCGTGCGCCCGACCCACCCGATCTCGATCCGCTCGTCGACATCGAGCGGCACGGCGACGATCTCGGGGTCGAGGTCGTCGCTGATGATGCCGGTGGAGATCGTGTAGCCGTCGAGGCCGATCATCAGGTTGAAGATCGTCGCACGATCGGACACCCGGATCTCCTGCGCGCTCGAGAGGGTCGAGAGGATCTCCTCGGCGAAGTAGAAGGAGTTGTTCGCGCCCTGGTCGAAGGTGAGTCGCGGCAGTCCGACGAGATCGTCGAGGGTCGCGCGCTCCCTCGCGGCGAGCGCGTTGCGGCGCGAGACGAAGATGTGCGGCTCCGCGAGGAAGAGCGGATGGAACGCCAGGCCCGAGTCGCGCAGCAGCTTGTCGATGACGTTGCGATTGAAGTCGTTGCGGAACAGGATGCCGAGTTCGCTGCGTAGAGTCCGCACGTCCTCGATGATGTCCCACGTGCGGGTCTCCCGGAGCGAGAACTCGTACTCCGCCGCATTCGTGCTCTTCACCATCCGCACGAAGGCGTCGACCGCGAAGGAGTAGTGCTGGGTCGACACCCCGAGGAGTCGCCGCGACGGCGGCCGGCCCAGGTATCGCTGCTCGAGCAGTTCCGCCTGCTCGACGACCTGACGGGCGTAACCGAGGAACTCCACGCCGTCGCCGGTGAGCGTCACTCCGCGCGCCGAGCGCGACAGAAGCGCCCGGCCCACCCGGGTCTCGAGATCCTTCATCGCCGCCGACATGGTGGGCTGGGCGACATAGAGCAGATCGGCCGCGGCCGTGATCGATCCCTCCGCAGCGACCTCGATGAAATACTGGAGCTGCTGCAGCGTGATGCCGCTCGGTCGCCTTGGCATAGCCCAATCCTATAGGAACGCATAGTGGAGCCGAATTACCCGATGACCGCGCTCCCGCTGCACGATGAGAGCACAGCTCCTGAGAGGCCGACCCCGGCCTCACCCCTTCGGATTGGCTTCTCATGGCGAACGACATCACGTTCAGCATCACCACCACGCGTTTCGACGAGGACTATGCACCGTCGGATGCGTCCCGGATCACGACGAACTTCGCCAACCTGGCGCGCGGCGAGCGCCGCCAGGAGAACCTCCGCAACGCGCTCGCGATGATCGACCGTCGATTCAACGACCTCGCGCACGAGGACAACCCCGACGGGGACCGGTATACGGTCGAGCTCGACATCATCTCGGTGCAGCTGCGCTTCTCCGACGGCGCGGACGAGGAGTTCCCCGTCCTCGAGGTGCTCGACGTGCACATCCTCGACCGACTCACGGGCGAGCGCCACCAGGGCATCGTGGGGAACAACTTCTCCTCCTACCTCCGCGACTACGACTTCAGCATCGTCCTGCCCGCCGCCAACGCGGGCGGAGGGGGCTTCACGACGCCCGATGACTTCGGCGCGCTGCACGGCAAGCTGTTCCAGCACTTCGTCGAGTCCGACGCGTATCGGGAGCGGTTCCCGCAGTCGCCGGTCATCTGCATCAGCGTGTCGACGAGCCGGACGTACCGACGCACCGGCGAGGAGCATCCCGTGCTCGGCGCCAAGTACGTGCAGGATTCGTTCTCGCTCACCGACGAGTACTTCGGCAAGATGGGTCTGCAGGTGCGGTACTTCATGCCGCGCGGCAGCGTCGCCCCCCTCGCCTTCTACTTCCGGGGCGACCTGCTGAGCGACTACTCCGATCTGCAGCTCATCGGCACGATCAGCACCATGGAGACCTTCCAGAAGATCTACCGCCCCGAGATCTATCACGCCGACGCACCCGCCGCGGAGGTCTATCGTCCGAGCCTCGAGCACGAGGACTTCCAGCGCACGGACATCACCTACGACCGCGAGGAGCGGAGCCGACTGGCGGTGACGCAGGGACGCTACGCCGACGAGCACTTCGTCACCCCGCACCGTCGGGTGCTGGACGAGTGGGCCGCCTCCTACCCCGCTCTGGTCCGATGAGCGGCGCGGGATCGACGGCCGTGAACACGCTGCTGCCCACCTCGATCGTCGGAAGTCTGCCCAAGCCGGCGTGGCTGGCGAAGCCCGAGGTGCTCTGGTCGCCGTGGGAGCTGCAGGGTGACGCGCTCGTGGAGGGCCGGCAGGATGCATTGCGCGCGGCGGTGCACGAGCAGCAACGACGCGGCATCGACATCGTCAGCGACGGTGAGCAGACCCGGCAGCACTTCGTGACCACCTTCATCGAGCACCTCGACGGGGTCGACTTCGAGAAGCGCGAGACGGTCCGCATCCGCGACCGGTACGACGCGAGCGTGCCGACCGTGGTGGGCGCGGTGAGCCGACGCCAGCCGGTGTTCGTCGCGGACGCGGCCTTTCTGCGCCAGCAGACCGATCGGCCGATCAAGTGGGCGCTCCCCGGCCCGATGACGATGATCGACACCCTCTCCGACCACCACTATCGCAGCCGCGAGAAGCTGGCGTGGGAGTTCGCCACGATTCTCAACCAGGAGGCCAGGGAGCTGGAGGCCGCGGGCGTGGACATCATCCAGTTCGACGAGCCCGCCTTCAACGTCTTCTTCGATGAGACCAAGGACTGGGGCATCGCCGCACTCGAGCGCGCTGCCGAGGGACTGCGTGCGGAGACGGCGGTGCACATCTGCTACGGATACGGGATCAAGGCGAACAACGACTGGAAGGCGACGCTGGGTGCGGAGTGGCGACAGTACGAGGAGTCGTTCCCCCTTCTGCAGCAGTCCTCCATCGACATCGTCTCTCTGGAGAGTCACAACTCCCACGTGCCGATCGATGTCATCGAGCTCATCCGCGGCAAGAAGGTCATGCTCGGAGCCATCGATGTCGCGCGCGAGCAGATCGAGACTCCGGAAGAGGTGGCCGGCACCCTCCGGCGCGCCCTCGAGTTCGTCGATGCCGACCTGCTCATCCCCAGCTCCAACTGCGGCATGGCCCCCCTTCCGCGGGGCGTCGCGTTCGACAAGCTCAGCGCATTGTCGGCGGGGGCTCGGATCGTCCGACAGGAGCTCGGCGTCGGCGTCGGCGCAGAGGTGGGCGTGGGCTGACACCGGGTCTCGACACGGTGACGGCCGGCGATGTCGGTGCGGCGCATGTTTCGACGAGGACCGGCTCTGATCACACCGTCAGGCGGTATCCGCGCTCCTCGCCGAGACGGAGGAAACCCGAACGAGCGAGTATCGGAGCCGATGTCGCGGTGCGTCCCTTGACGAGCGCCGTCTTCGCCCCGAAAGACGCGCTCACCCGCAGCCGTTCGGCGAGCACCGCACGATAGGCGCCCCTGCCTCGGGCCCGCTCGATCGTGGCGGCGCCCCACAGACGAGCGAACCCCTCGACGATCGTGCACCCGCCGGTGCTGACGGCCTCCCCGTCGAGGCGCGCGAGCACGCGGACGTGCGTTCCCGCCTCGAACGTCGAGGTGACCTCCTCGAACTCGACCCTCAGACCCTCGTCGTCGAGTGGCTGCTGCTGCCACACCGGCACATTGATCGCATCGACCTCGCGGACCTGATCGAGCGTCCGCACGACCTCGGCGGTGACGCCGTCGGGCACGTCCACCGTTGCTCCCTCGACCGGACAGGCGAACACCGCCACCGTGTCGATGTGTTCGGCACCGCGTCGGCGCAGCTCGGGCTCGAGGTCGGGCTGATCCGACGCGTTCGTCCAGAAGACGAGCTCGCTCTCGCCCCATGCCCGGGTACGGGCGAGGGCATGATCGAGGACGTCCGCGGCATCGGCCTCCGACTCGACCTGAGATCCGCGCACGCCACCGCCGAACCGCTCGGGGTGGCGCACCAGCTGCAGGCCCGTCTTCTCCTGCTCGCTGCCGCGCGGGAACCACACCCACTGCGCCGATGCGCGCAGGATCTCTTCGGTCGTGTGCAGGAGCTGCGCCCCGTGACCACCTGTCATGTCGTGAACACCTGTCATGTCGTGACCGCCTGTCAGCTCGCGGCACCGACGAGGCGGGCGAACGCGCTCATCCGCGCGACTCCCTCGGGAGTGCGCGGAAGGTCGTCGAGGAGCGCCGGAGAGTGGATGAGGTAGGCCGCGACCTGTGCTCGCGAGATCGCGACGTTGAGCCGGTTCTGCAGCAGCAGGAACTCCGGCCCGCGGGGAGCGTCCCGTCCGCTGGACGCCGCGAGCGTCGTGATCGAGACCACTGCCTCCTTGCCCTGGAAGTTGTCGACGGTTCCGACCGGCACGTCCGGGAACCCGGCCTCGGCGAGTGCGTCGTGCACCAGCTGACGCTGTGCGTTGTACGGCGCCACCACGATGATGTCGTTCTGGGCGAGCGGACGCACCGTCGCCGTCGCGTCGTTGTCGGTGAAGGCACGGCCCACCAGGTCGGAGACGAGCGCGACGACCTGGGCCGCCTCTTCGGGCGACTCGGTGGCGTTGCCCCGATGCCGCAGAGGGACGACATGCAGACCGGGATCGACGCCCTCGAGTTCCCGCCGCTCGGTGCCGGGAGCGGATGCGAGCTGCCCGGCGTAGGCGAGCGTGGACACCGGCTCGGCGAGGAGAGGATGCATCCGCCAGGAGCGCGCCAGGAAGTAGCCCTGCTCGGGCCGGACGACCGCATCGCCGTCCATGACCCAGCCGAGGGCCGAGGTGTCGACCGGCTCAGGGTGCGCACCCTGGCTGACCTGGGGAAGCTGCTGCGGGTCACCGAGCAGCAGCAGGCGTTGCGCGCTCGCGGCGACGGCGATCGTCGAGGCGAGCGAGAACTGGCCGGCCTCGTCGACCACCAGCAGGTCGAGTCCTCCTCGATCGACGCGAGCGGTGTTACTGAAGTCCCAGGCCGTCCCCCCGACGACGACGCCGTGGTGCGCATGCTCGCCGAGGAAAGCCGCCATCCCGCTCTTGGGGATCGCGGTGTACGACGGGTCGATCGACGGATCCTTCGGGGCCTTGCCCACCTGCGCCGCGGGAACGCCGTCTGCCACCACGCGGTCGAGCAGGTTCTCGATGATCGCGTGCGACTGCGCGACCACGCCGATCCGGAAACCGTGGTCGGAGACCAGACGGGCGATCACCTGCGAGCCGGTGTAGGTCTTACCGGTCCCGGGTGGCCCCTGCACGGCGATGTAGCTGCGGTCGAGGTCGAGGATGCCGCGAACGATCGCATCGATCGTGTCGCCGTCGCCCGTCGGCAGCGGCGCACCCGAGATCGTGCGAGGAGGAACACGACGCAGGATGTCGGTCGCCGCATCGCGCGGGAATGCCGGCGCCTCGGCGTGCACGGCGTCGGCCCACTCGTCGATCGCCCCCTGCAGCGACACGACCCGGGGCGGGGCGGCCGGGGTGAGGGCGAGCGGCACCTCGCTCCAGGTCTGTCCCTGGATGGCCGTCTCGGTGATCAGGAAGCCGTCGTCGAGCACTTCGGCGACGGTGACCGTGTGCGGCACATGGACCGCGCGCGAGGGCACCTCCGTGTCGAAGGGAGCCGGCACCGCGTAGAGGGCGAAAGGCTGAGCACCGGCACCCACCGTCGTGCCGGGCGACACCTCTCCCCTGATCTCGACATCGCGCGACATCACCCGTCGACCCTCGGGCACGCTCCAGTCGCGCACCACGCGCGACGCACCCCTGTCGATGCGCACCACGTCGCGCGTGCCGTCCCACATCGTGACCGGCTCGCGCAGCCTCTGGAAATGCGACACCCAGAAGCTCTTCGCCTCACGGGGGAAGTAGTCGATCGCCGCGGCGGCGATCCGGTGCACGAGTCCGTCGCCGCCGTCGTCGATGGCGCGCTCGGCGTCGGCGAGCAGAGCGACCGAGCGCGGAGACGGCTCGTAGATGATCTCGTCGGCCTCGTCGGGCGGGGCGGGGTTCACGCCCTCCTTCTTGGCGATCTCGATCAGCCAGTTGCGCAGACGCCTCGTCGACACGCAGTCGTACCGGTTGTAGTCGGCCAGGTCGGCGAACACCGCATCCGCCTCCGCACGCTGCCCGGCGGCGGCGAGCTCACGGGCGGCGACGTACTGCACGATCGAGTCGTCGCCCTTCTGGACATCGCTGGTGCGGACGTCCGCACCCATGTACAGGGGCTCGAGCTTCTTTATCGAGTACGACCTCGACCCCACCCGCACGGTGCGCAGCACCAGCGGGTAGAGGTCGACGAACACTCCCTCGCGCAGCAGCCGATCGATCTCCGCCTCGCGCACACCGTGACGCGCCGCCATCGCCACCAGGTGCGAGGTCTCATAGGGCGCGTAGTGGTAGATGTGCATGCCCGGATGGGCGGTGCGGCGGACCTTCACGAAATCCAGGAATCTCTCGAACGCCTCCCGCTCGGCGGCGAAGTCGTGCGCCCAGAGCGCGGTGTACTGATCCGCGTTGTCGACCCATCCGAACAGATAGTCGATGCCCCAGTGACTCTGCCCGTCGGGCGCGGGCTCCGTGTAGAGCGGGTCGCCCTCGAAGTCGAAGAAGATGTCGCCATGACTCGGCACGGGCAGTGTGTGGATCGCCGCGGCGTAGTGCACGTCGTAGGTCGGCACGCCCTCGGCATCCGCCCGGATCTGCAGCCGCGCCTGCGCCCGCAGCGTCTCGAACGTGTCGGCGTTCATGCCGTCGGGCGGCGCAGCGGCCTCCGCCAGCGCGTCGATCGTCTCGATCCCGCCGGCACGCAGACGCGCACGCTGCACTGGGCGCATACGCGCGACCATCAGCAGATCGCGGTGCGCGATCACCTGCTCCTCGCAGGTGGCGCACCGGCCGCAGGCCACCACCTCGAGGTCGCCGCGATCATCGCCCCACGCCAGGGCGGCCTCGGGAGACGGATCGTCGATCCGCCTGTCCGCGATCAGCGCTCGGAGGCGGGCACGGCGCACCTGGAACAGCGGGAGCAGATCGTCGACGGCATGCGTGCTGAGGGAGCCGTCGCCGAGGATGAGGTCGACGGAGTCGGATCGCGGAACGCCGAGCCGGTCGAGCTGGTCGACATATGCCGCCAGCTGCATGAGGGCCGTGACCCGTGCGGTGCGGGCGAGCTTGGAATCCTGCACGCGCCAGCGGCCGTCGTCGTCACGCTTCAGGAAATCGGCGAACCCGACGAATTCGGGAGTCGCGAACGCCGCCTGGAAGACGACCGCCGCGTCGGAGGCGAGCGCCTCGACCGTCTCGTCGACGGCGGCCGCGAGCGCCTCGGCATCGACCGACGACACCTTCTCGATGCGGTGGACCCGATCATCGCCGAGGTCGTCGATGTACCGGGACAGGACGTTCTGCTCGTGCACGTCTCCGAGCTCGGCGGCCCGGGCGAGCGTGGCGTTCTCAGGCTCGACGACAGCGGGGACCCGCCCCAGCTTGGCGTCGATCGCCCGACACCAGGCGAACTCGCATTCCGCAGCCGCCTTGAGGTCGCTCGCGCTCCAGATGACGCGCTGCGCCTGAGTGTCGATCCGCACGATTCTCCCGTTCCCTCGGATGCTTCGACACTAGCCGCGGCATCCGACACGGGATCACGACCGAGCCGGCGTCAGCGCCACCAGGTGTCGTCGGGGGTGACCGGGAGGCTCCGCTTGTGCTGGGTGGCGAGGTAGCGCGACTCGATCCGCCCTGCGACGTCGGGGTCCACCTGCCGCCCTTCGAGGAAATCGTCGATCTGCTCGTAGGTGAGCCCCAGCTCGTCCTCGTCGGCGCGGCCGGGCTGACCGTCCAGGAGGTCGGCGGTCGGCACCTTGAAGGCGAGGCGATCGGGGGCCCCGAGACGCAGCAGCAGCGAGCGCCCCTGGCGCTTGCTCAGGCCGGAGAGGGGCAGGATGTCGGCGGCACCGTCTCCGAACTTCGTGTAGAAGCCGGTGACCGCCTCGGCGGCATGATCCGTGCCGATCACCAGGAGCCCGTCATGACCGGCGAGCGCATACTGCGTCACCATGCGCACCCGGGCCTTGATGTTGCCGCGGTTGAAGTCGCTGATGTCACTGGTGACGGCGAACTCGATGTCCTCCTCGACGCCGTCGACGCCGTTCTGGATGTTCACCTCGACAGACGCGTCAGGGGCGATGAACTCGAGCGCGGCCTCGGCGTCGTCGGCATCCTTCTGCACCCGGTACGGCAGCCGTACGGCCAGGAACTTCGCCTCGCCTCCCTCGGCTCGCACGCGTTCGACCGCCATCTGGGCGAGCCGGCCGGCGAGGGTGGAGTCCTGGCCGCCGGAGATACCGAGGACGAACCCCTTCGCACCGGTCGCGCCGAGGTAGTCGACGAGGAACTGCACACGGCGCTCCACCTCGACCTCGGGGTCGATCTCGGCCACGACACCGAGTGCTTCAGAGATCTGCTTCTGCAGGGACACGTGTTCCTCCGGTCTACTCGACGTCAGTATCCTCCTCCAGTGTTACATCGGGATGAACCGAGCGCACGCGCACGGCTTCGCGCCCCGCGATCCACCTGGCAGGATGGCGGGGTGAAACTTCTCGTCGCAGCCATGGCCTCCGAACTCGCAGCCTTCCCGGAGGACCTCGAGGGATTCGACCGGCTCGTGACGGGAGAAGGCAAGATGCAGGCCGTCTACGCGCTCACACGCGCGCTCGACGCCGCCGAGTACTCCGAGGTGGTGGTGGTCGGCACCGCGGGCGGCATCGACCCCGACCTCGAGGCCACCGTGCACGAGATCGGCAGCGCTCTGCAGCACGATGTGTTCGACCTCGACGGCGTCGCCGGCCAGCACGTATCGCTCCCCGCCCGGGTGTCGACCGGCCGGGAGGGCGTGCTGATCGCCACCGGTGACAGCTTCGTCGGCGATGCCGGGATCACCGCCGTCATCCGCCCGTCCGGTGCGGGGCTGGTCGATATGGAGACCTACGCCTACATCTGGGTCGCTCAGCAGTTCGGCGTGCCGATCCGGGCTTTCCGTGCGATCTCCGATCGCGCGGAGGACGGCGCTCTCGTCGACTTCCGCGAGGCCATCGCGCGGTGCAGCGTGCAGCTGCGCGAGGTGATCCGTCGCGAGTACGGCGTCTGACGACATGCACTGAGCGCACGCGCCCGTGACCGTGGCGTGCGCATCAGCGCGACTCGATGACGCTGGGCCCCTCCGAGGTGGCGCGCACGCGGAGTTGCGCCGGGATCTGCTCCTGCATCGCCTCGACATGGCTGATGACCCCGACCGTGCGTCCGCCCTGGCGGAGCTCGTCGAGGGTGCGCATGGCGACCTCGAGGGTGTCGCCGTCGAGCGAGCCGAACCCCTCGTCGATGAAGAGGGTGTCGAGACGGATGCCGCCCGCCCGCGCCGTGACGACCTCGGCGAGGCCGAGAGCGAGAGCCAGGGAGCTCAGGAAGGTCTCGCCTCCGGAGAGCGATTGCGCGGGCCTCGTCTGCCCGGTGAAGGCGTCGAAGACGACGATCCCGAGACCTGAAGCCGCCCCGCGCGCTGCGAGAGCGTCGGAGTGGCGGAGCTGATAGCGCCCGGTCGACATGTCGCCGAGGCGACGATTGGCCGCGGCGACGATCTCTTCGAGCTCTGCGGCGAGGACGAAGGTCTCGAGCGTCATCTTGCGCGTGTTCGCCCCGCGCCCCGCGATGGTGTCGGCGAGATCGCGGAGGACCTCGTATTCCGCGGCATCGTCGGCCGTGCGTGCGTGCTCCGAGGCGGCCGCGTCGATCGCTGCCCCGAGCTGCTCGGCCATCGCGGTCGCGCGGCTGGCCTCGTCGACGGCCGTCGTCCATCGTCGCCGTGCCGCCTGCGACTCCTGCTCGGCGGACTGAAGGTCGATCGGCTCCTCCGGCAGCGTGCGCAGCTCGAGGTCGAAGAGGATCTCCCGCTCCTTCTCCCGGCGCACGGAGTGGGCGGTGACCCGAGCCTCCAGCGCCTGCTGATCCGACGCCGAGCGCAGCGCTCGCTCGACCGACGCCACGTCGTCGAACACGGAGTCCTCGATCGCCGCATCCCGCTCGGCGGCCGCGGTCGATGCTGTCTCGTCGCGGCGCGTGCGTTCGGCCGCGGCCTCGATCAGGGCATGCGCCGCCGCCACCTCGGCGATCGTCGCGGCCAGGCGCTCGGCCACCGACGCGAAGCCCCCGCGGGCCTCCGCGATCGCCGCCCGCGTCTCCTCGACCCGCTGGGTCAGCAGGGCGTGCGTCTCGCGCGCAGAGGCGAGAGACGCCTCGTCGGCCTCGCGTTCCTCATCGAGGCGACGGATCCGCTCGGTCAGTGCGTCACGGTGCTCCTCCAGCTGGCGCATGCGCTCCGCCGCCGACCGGCTCTGGGCGAGGGCGTGCGCCGCCTGTGCCTGCTCGGAGGCGGCGGTGTCGACATCACGACCGTCGGCCTTCGTGAGAGCCGCCGCATGCGCGAGACGGAGAGACGCCACGACATCGCTCGCGGTGCGTTCCCGCTCGGCCAGGCGGTCGCGTTCGGCCTCGGCCCGATCGATGTCCTCGGCGGAGACGGGGTCGGCGTGCTCGGCCGGTGCCGGGTGCTCGAGCGAACCGCAGACAGGGCATGCCTCGCCCTCGTGCAGCGCGGTCGCCAGCTCGCCGGCGAACCCGTCGAGACGGCGCTTCCGCAGCTGCGCGAGCGTCGACTGCGCGGTGGCCAGCACGGCGCTGGCGTCGGCGAGGGCGCGATCGGCGACGACGAGCTCGGCGTCGAGACGCACCACATCGAGTGCCGCCGCATGACGGTCCGCCGCCGCACGCTCCGCGGATGCGAGGTCGTCGGCACGGTCGGCGAGGCGCCTGGCCTCATCACGTTGGATCGTGAGTTCCTCGAGTCGGGCGGGCACGGCCCGCCGCTCCTCCTCGCTCTCCTCCCTGCGGGCGAGGAGGGCGTCGAGCTCCTCCCTCGCCGCCACGATTTCGGCATCGAGCTCCGGTGCCGAGAGCTCCCACTGCGATGCGCGCTCCCAGGACCCGGTCTGCCTGGTGCGCTCCTCCGCCCACTCCGCGAGGTCCGGCGCATCGGTGCCGTACGCCTCCCAGGCCGCGTGCGCGCGCGATTCCGCATCTCGGGCGAGTGCCGACGCCGCCACCGCCGTCGCCGCCGCGTTGATCGGCGCACGCAGGATCTCGGCGGCTCTCGCGTTCTCCCACTCGGAGCGCGCCTGGGCGATCTGGGGCTCTTCGGCGTCGAGGCGCGCGAGCGCCGCCCGTGCCCGATCGCGCTCGACCTGTGCGCGCTGGTCGTCGCGGAGAGCCGAGAGCGCGGCATCGGCAGCGCTCGACAGCCTCTCGGCCTCGGCATGCTCAGCCACGCGGCGTTCGGCGCGGTAGTCGGCTCTGGCCTTCGCCTGACGCAGTCGAGCCAGGCGCTCCTGTGTGGTTCCCGCCACCGCGACGGACTCGGCGGGATCTCCCGCACCGTCGACGATCTCGCCGACGCGCTCACCGCTGAGCTCACCGCCGAGTTCACCGCCGAGTTCATCGGCGGGTTCACTGCCGAGTTCAGCGGCGGGTTCACTGCCGATTGCACCGCCGAGTTCAGCGGCGGCCACGATCCGTTCGCCCTCGTCGAGACGTGCGGCCACCGTCGCCAGGCGGGAACCGAGCGCGCGTTCCGCCTCTCTGCGCCTCTCGTCGAACCGCGCCTGCACGTCTTCGAAGCGTTCGGTGCCGAACAGCCGTCGAAGCAGTGCCTGGCGATCCTTGCTGCCGGCGAGCAGGAATTCCGAGAACCGGTTCTGGGCGAGCAGGATCACCTGCAGGAACTGTTCCCGGCTCAACTGAAGAATCTCATCGAGCTCGTACGCGGCCTCGCGCTCTTTGGCCGCGAGGCCGATCCATTCCCCGCCGACGAGCACGTCGAGCTGCACGGCTGCGGGCTGGACGGTGAGCCCGCCCCCGCGCTTCTTGGGCCGCTCGTACTCCGGAGACCTGGTGACCCGGTAGCGGCCGGCCGAGGTGCTGAACTCGACGACGACCTGAGTCACGTCATCGGGTTCGCAGTGGTCGCTCCTGAGCCTCTTTTCACCGCCTTCGTACCGAGGGACGCCGCCGTAGAGCGCGAAGCACACGGCATCGAGGATGCTGGACTTGCCGGCTCCGGTACGTCCGGCGATCAGGAAGATGCCGTCGTCGGCGAAGACGTCGAAATCAACCAACTGACGCGCACGGAAGGGGCCGAATCCCTCGACCTCGAGACGGTGCAGCTGCATCAGAGGGTCCTCGTCGCCGTCCGGAGGTCGTCTTGGTGGGAGTTCATCGCCGGATCAGATCAGCGCGTCGGCACGGACGCGGTCGTCGAGCACCTCTCGGATCAGCTCGCCCTCGCGCTCGGTCGGGCCGTGTCCGGAGCGGACGTGCTCGAGGAAGGCCTCGATGCGCTCGGGGTCGGTGACCGCACCGCGCAGACGGTCGGCGTACGAACGCTCGATCACCCGATCGGTCTCGGCAGGCTGGTGCATCACCATGGCGCAGTGCGGGTAGCGCTCGCGCAGACGCCGCATGGGCTCGGTCTGGGCGAGGGAGTCGGTGTAGACGGCGCAGACCCAGTCGTCGGCGTGCGCTGCCACGTTCTCGGCGGAGAGGATCTCGTCGAGCGCGCCGGTGAGCGTCACGAGTCGGCGGGGCACCGGCAGATCGAGCCACGTGACCGAAGCCAGACCTGCCGCGTCGAGATCGACCATCCACGACCCGCGCGGCTTGCTCTGCTCGCCGAAGCTGTAATGCAGGGGCGCACCCGAATAGCGCACGCGCTCGCTGATCTGCTGGCGTCCGTGGATGTGGCCGAGCGCCACATAGTCGGGGCCGTCGAACACCGAGAGCGGCACGACGTCGAGACCGCCCTGCCTCACCTCGCGCTCGAGGCCGATCGTGGCGTCGACGCCGGCGGAGAAGCAGTGGGCGATCGCGACCGACCGACCGGGGTGCTCGGCCATGCCCGCGCGGACCAGATCCATCGCGTGGGCGAGGGTCTGCGCCTGCGTGCGCAGCTCGACCCCGTTCCAGTGCTGACGGACGATCGCGGGTTCGAGGTACGGGATGCCGTAGAACTGCACCGGACCGTCCGCATCCGTCAGCGTCACCGGGGTGCCGATGGCGCGGGGATCGGTCAGCACGTGGATTCCGTCGCGCAGCAGGCGTGCCTGGAATCCGAGGCGAGCGGCGGAGTCGTGGTTGCCGCTCGTGACGATCACCCGTGCGCCCGTCTCGTGCAGCGCGACCAGAGTGTCACCGAGCAGTGTGTACGCGGCGCCCGCCGGGGTCGCGGAGTCGAAGACGTCGCCAGCCACGATCACCACGTCGACCGCGTTCTCCCGCACCTGCTCGGTGAGCGCCTCGAGCACCTCGGCCAGCGCGTCCATGGTCGAGTTGCCATGGAAGGTGCGGCCGATGTGCCAGTCGGAGGTGTGCAGGATTCGCATACTCACACGCTACGAAGTGCCACCGACATTCGGTCCGAGGCGTGCCGCAGCGCCCGTTCCTGACCGTCGATCTCTTCGGATCCGGTCGGGAACGGGCGCCACGAGCGCGTCAGCGGGCGCCGACGGACGTTCCCGGACGCACCGGTGTCGGCACGTCCTTCGTGGTGCGGATCATCAGGGCGGCGATCACCGCGGCGGCGACCATGAAGATCGACGCGACGATGAAGATCCAGCCGTACGCGTCGGTCAGCTGCCGGGCGGACAGGTCCGCCTGCGCGTGCCCGCCGACGGATGCCGCGTACACCGCGGTGAACACCGACAGGCCGATCGACCCGCCGATCTGCATCGCGGAGTTGGTGACGGCCGATGCCACGCCCGCATCGTGCGGCGCGACTCCCGTCAGCGCGACGTTCTGCAGCGGGATGAACACGAACCCCATGCCGATGCCGAGGAGCACGAGCGCCGGGGCGATCTGCACGAGGTAGGCGCCGTCCGGGGTGATTCCCGAGAGCAGGAACAGACCGGCCGCCGCGATCAGCGGTCCCACGATCAGCATCGGACGCGGGCCGATCACGGCGAGGAGCTTCGTGGCGATGGGGGCGATGATCATCGTGGCGATCGGCAGCGGAAGCGTCGCGGCCCCTGCGGGCAGCGCGCCCATGCCGAGCACGAACTGGAGGTGGAAGGTCAGGTAGAGCGTCGACCCGATCATGATCGCTCCGGCGACCCCCTGGATCAGGAACGCACCGCCGCGCACGCGATCCGCCACCACGCGCAGCGGAAGCAGCGGCTGCGCGACCCGACTCTCGACCCACACGAACACGCCGAGCAGCACGACGCCGAGAGCGAGGAACGCGATCGTCAGAGGATCACCCCAGCCGTTCTCCGCGAGGCTGAATCCGTAGACGAGGGCTCCGAGGCCCAGGGTCACGGTGATCGCGCCCCAGACGTCGTAGCGGTTGTCTCCCTCGGCGCGGCTCTCGGTGAGGAAGAGCGCACCGCCGACGAGACCGACCGCGACGAAGAAGAGGTTGACCAGCAGGCACCAGCGCCAGTCGGTGAACTCGGTGAGGAATCCGCCGAGCAGCAGTCCGATGGCTGCACCGGTTCCCGCGACCGTTCCGAAGACCGCGAACGCGGTGTTGCGCTCCCGCCCGGACGGGAAGGTGACGGTCAGCAGAGCGAGCGCCGCCGGGGCCAGGAGAGCCGCGAAGACGCCCTGCAGACCACGCGCGAGGATGAGCTCCCATCCCTGCTGCGCGAGCCCGCCGAAGAGGGATGCCGCGCCGAACCCGACCATGCCGATCATGAACGTGCGCTTGCGGCCGAGGTAGTCGGCGATGCGACCGCCGAGCAGCAGCAGCGCGCCGAACGCGAGGGCGTAGGCGGTGACGACCCACTGCCGCTGGCCGTCGCTGAGGCCGAGAGCGGCCTGGGCGCGCGGGAGGGCGATGCTGACGATGGTGCCGTCGAGCACGACGATCAGCTGGGTGAGGGAGATGACGGCGAGCGCCCACCATCTGGTCTGGGGGCGGGCGCGCAAGGACGATGACATGGAAGAACCTCCGGTGTCGGGGACGATGCCGGAGGTTTCGAGCCTCGGACCAGCACGCTGCGAGCGCCTGACCACCTCAGCCGACGGGGCTGAGCAGAAGATCCATGATACCCGAGGTGAGACTCGGCGACTGCGAGCGGAAGGTCCCCTGACCCACCCTCGTCACGATGATCGGCACGTGGTGATGCGACATGCGCGATGCGCGGTCACATGTGCGGGGTGCGGGGCTGCGCGATGCGAATCAGGGCTGCCCTCCGCCCGACATGTGCCGGAATTGCCCCTCCGGCTGGGGGTGTGCCCGCCTCGTCGTGACTACCGACTTCCGCTCGCTACTCCTTCAGCTCATGCAGCCAGTTCGCCTGCTGGATCCGATTGTCGAGTTCTCGCAGCTCCTGCGCGACGGCGTCCGCGCGCGAGCGCAGCTCGGCGACGGGGAGCGCGGAGATCTGCCGCAGCTCCGAGCGCATCTGCCGGAGGAACTGGTCGTTCGCCCCGGATGCCGCAGCGGCGGCGTCGGCCAGCAGCGAGTGCCGCAGTCGGAGCACGTCGCGCGCGGCGAGCGCATCCGTCATCGTCCCGTCCGCACCGAGGTCGAGCGCCGCGTTGGTCGCGTTGATCCGGCGGATCAGATCCCGCAGCTGCACGAGGGCGGCATCGGCCTCGGCGAGGAGGGCCACCGCGTCCTCCGCCGGCTCCTCGCCCTCCTGATACCTGGCGTTCGCGGTGATGCGGGCACGCAGCTGCTCGATACGACGCTGCAGATCGGCACGGGCGGCGAGGGCCTCGGCGAGTTTCATGCCTTCATCCTGTCAGGGCGCCGTCGTGTAACACAGCGTCACACGGCGAGCGTCGCACGAACGCCTCAGCGCACCCGCAGGAGCGAGGCGTGCTCGGGGTGCGCCTCGAACCAGTCCGAGACGTACCAGCACACGGCATCGACCTTGCGGTCCCCGCGCTGCTCGATGTCGGCGACCGCACCCTCGACGACGACCGCTGCGTAGCCGTGTCCGCGGAAAGTCGGGATCGTGAAGGCCCGTGTCAGCGCGATCGTGTGTCCGTCGTCGCGATAGTCGAGGACGCTGACGAGCTGGCCGTCTCGCGTCAACGAGTATCGCGAGGCGTCTTTCTCGTCGGTGAGCATGAAGCCGGCTGCGAGGCTGGAGGAGGTCACACTCCCACGTTAAGCCCGCCGCCCGCACCGACGGCCGTTTTGACACGCGCGGACTTCTTCGGTCATAATCCCCCCATGACTACCAACGCAAGCCCTTCGTCCGCCCAGGAGGCGAACAGGACTGCCGGGATGATGATGCCCGGTCGCGTTGGCATGTGTTGCCGAATGTGTCGCTGAACGAACAGCCACTCCGTCTGACCTGACTCCTCGCGATCTGCGAGGACTGGTCTCCGAGCACCCACCCTTGCTCGCTTCCCGGCTCGCCCGGTCATTCATGCAACGCATCAGAGCCTCTCTCCGGCTCACGTCCTGAGGACTTCATCATCATGTCGAACATCGCACTTCTCGAGCGTCCCGTCGCCACCTCCGCACGCCCCGCCCCGCAGGCTCCTGTCGCCGCACCGCTCGACGCGGATCTTCCCGCCGTCCGATCGCCCCGCGGCTTCGCCCTCTACGTCGGTCTCGACGAGATCAAGGCGGCCGAAGCAGGCGTCAGCCTTCCGCTCCTCGTCGATGCCCTGCGCCGCACCCTCGCCGAACTGGCGCCGGGGGCCGAGACGCACGCCACCGTCGCCCTCGCCCCACACGGATCGGGGGGCCGCGACCTCGACGTCGTCCGTCTGGCGCTGCACGAGCCCGGCGCGATCGCACGCACGAAGGCGGCGGCCGAAGAGGACATCACCGACGAGGAGGGCGGTGTCGTGGTTGACATCTCCCGCAAGCGCGTGCTGATCGACGGCGAGTCCGCCGCGTTCACCTACAAGGAGTTCGAGCTGCTGCAGTACCTCGTGCTCCGAGAGGGACGCACGATCGAGCGCAGCGAGCTCGTCTCCGCCCTGTGGCAGGCGCAGGACGACGAGACCCCGGGGGAGCGCACGATCGACGTGCACGTGCGGCGACTGCGCGCCAAGCTCGGCCGCTACGAGGACATCGTCCGCACCGTGCGCGGCATCGGCTACCGCTTCGACCGTCACGCCGACGTCGTCATCCGCTACGGCCACGGAACGCCCTCGCCCGACCGCTTCTGATCCGAGTGTCAGTCCCGCCACGTATGGTGGGCGGCATGACCCTGACCGCGGATGCCGGAGCTGCCGACGCAGCCTCTCGGGAGCATCCGCGAGAGAGCGTCTACCGACCTTCCGCGCCGCTCGATCTGCGCGCGACGGTGGGGATGCTGCGACGCGGCCCTGGCGACCCGACGATGGTGCACGACGGCCCCGTCATCTGGCGCGCGGTGCGCACCCCGTCCGGCCCCGCGACCGTCGCGCTCCGAGCACAGGGCGGCGAGATCAGGGCGAGCGCATGGGGCCGCGGCGCGGATCACGCTCTCGATGCGGTGCCGCGGCTGTGCGGGGCCGACGATGATCCGTCGGGCTTCGATCCGTCGCATCATCCGTTCATCGCCGAGGTCGCCCGCCGCTCCCCCGGCATCCGTCTGTCTCGCACTGACGTCGTCTTCGACGCTCTCGCGTGCGCCATCCTCGAGCAGAAGGTCACCGGGCTCGAGGCGTTCCGCGCCTGGCGCCTGATCGTCACGAAGTACGGCGAGCGTGCACCGGGCCCGACCCCGCGACCGATGTTCGCCGCTCCGACGGCGGAGCAGTGGCGGCGCATCCCCTCGTGGGAGTGGCATCGGGTGGGCGTGCAGCCGCCGCAGTCGAAGACGATCGTCCGGGTCGCCGAACGGGCCGAGAGCATCTCCCGCGCCCTGCGGGGCGCGCAGGACGGCGCCGACCGTGACCGCATTCTCACCAGCCTGCCCGGCGTCGGGGTGTGGACCTCCGCCGAGACCCGCCTCCGAGCGCTCGGCGACCCCGATGCGGTGAGCGTCGGCGACTACCACCTGGCGCATGAGGTCGGGTACGCACTCACCGGGCACCGGACCGACGACGACGGGATGCTCGAGCTCCTCGCGCCGTGGTCCGGTCACCGGCAGCGGGTGATCCGGCTGATCTTCGCGAGCGGCGTCAGCGAGCCGCGCCGTGGCCCGCGGCTCTCGCCCGAGGACCACCGCTCTCGCTGACCGCGCCGCGACCGATCCGCTCGTGGCTCGATCACCTCTAGGCTGAGGCCATGTCCCGCAACGTCCTCCGCTTCTCCGTCACCGCAGGACTCCTGATCCTCGGGATCGTGATCGGTCTGATCTTCCAGAACGTCTGGCTCGGCATCCTGCTCGCGGCGATCGTCTGGCTCGGCTGGTTCATCGGCTACGAGTCCCGCCGCGGACGCAACGCCGGGGTCAACGACGAGGATCACGGCATCGAGCTCTGACCGCTCTCGGGTGCGCCCGGTCGCGCGCCCCTGGCGCGACGCCGAAACCTCCTGCAAGACTGGCGGCATGGCTCTTCTCGATCACCTGGGCATCACCGTCGACGACCTCGCACGCGCGAGGGCGCAGTTCCATCCCGTGCTGACGGCTCTCGGATACGAGAGCGGCGGGGAGGACGACCACTCCCTCTCGTGGCATCACGGCGAAGAGACCGAGATCATCCTGTACGCGTGGGACGAGAGCTCGGGCCCGCACCGTCACGGACGCGTCGGCTGGCAGCACATGGCATTCGCGGTCGCGTCGCGCGACGAGGTCGACAGGCTGCACGAGGTGGCCCTGGAGGCGGGGTGGTCCTCCGTCCGCGATCCGAAGGAATACCCGCGGTACACGGACCGCTACTACGCCTCTTTCGTCGAGGATGCCGACGGCATCAGGGTCGAGTTCATGCACAACCCGCCGCGCGGGTCCGCTTGACGCCCGGGCGTGTCGCGGCATAGTGTGACAGCGTTGCGCCGATCGCGCGCCGCGATCACGCCGAGGAGACGACGGATGACCGCCCTGCGGAAGTTCCCCTTCATCGCGGTCTTGCCGCTTCAGCCGAAGCGCAATGACCGCTATGAGTCGTACCCTCCGGCGCGCGCCGTGTGACAGCATCCGCTGTTCGCATGCCCCGCACCGTCAGGTCCGGGGCATTTCTGTTTCTCACGAGATCCCCGAGCCTGTGGCTGACCATCACAAGGAAGGGAATCATGGAGAGGCTCTCCGCACGGCTGCTCTCGTGGGCGTCGATGATCGACGAGAAGACACTCGATCAGGCACACACCACCGCTCGCATGCCGTTCATCCACCCGCACCTGGCACTGATGCCCGATGCCCACCTCGGCAAGGGAGCGACGGTCGGTTCGGTGATCCCGACGCTCGGCGCGATCATTCCCGCTGCCGTCGGCGTCGACATCGGCTGCGGCATGATCGCCGTCCGCACCCAGTTCACGGGGAGCGACCTGCAGGGGCGTGCCCTCGCGGAGCTGCGCGAGCAGATCGAACGCGCCATCCCGCTGTCCGCCGGCCGCTACAACAACAAGGTGGTCGCGACCGCCGCTCCGCGCATCGCCGAGCTCGAGGCGCTCGCGGAGAAGAGCGGATTCGACCCAGAGACGTACGCCGAGAACTGGCGCCTGCAGTTGGGAACGCTCGGCTCCGGCAACCACTTCATCGAGGTGTCGGTCGATGAGCTCGACCGGGTCTGGCTGTTCCTGCACTCGGGGTCCCGCGGCGTCGGCAACAGGATCGCGGGACACCACATCGCCGTCGCGCAGAGACTCGCGAAGCAGTGGTGGATCGACCTTCCCGACCGCGATCTGGCATACCTGGTCGAGGGCACACCAGAATTCACCCGGTACATCAGCGAGCTGCGGTGGGCGCAGTACTTCGCGCTGCTCAACCGGGAGGAGATGATGGACCGCGTCGCACGGCAGGTGTCCGAGTTCCTCGGCACGCCGGTCGATGAACAGGAGCGCATCAACTGCCACCACAACTTCACCGAGTCGGAGAAGCACTATGGCATGCAGGTCTGGGTGTCGAGGAAGGGTGCGATCCAGGCGGATGCCGGGCGCCCCGGGCTGATCCCCGGGTCGATGGGAACCGCGTCGTACGTGGTCGAAGGACTCGGCGACCCCCAGTCGCTGAACTCCTCGCCGCACGGCGCCGGGCGGGAGTACTCGCGGTCCGCGGCGCGCCGCACGTTCTCGCACGAGCAGCTGCGCGAGGCGATGACCGGCATCGAGTTCCGCGACACCACCGCCTTCATCGACGAGATCCCGCAGGCGTACAAGCCGATCGATCGGGTCATGGCGGATGCCGCGGGTCTGGTGTCGATCCGGCACACGCTGCACCAGCTCGTCAACGTCAAGGGCGACTGAACAGAGGAGGAGCCGGTGGACGATCGTCGTCGGCTCCTCCTGCACAGCTGTGCTGTCGCGACAGTTCTCCCCGCAAGATGGGATGACGGTATACAGCGACGTCGATCCCGACGCGCCGTCTGGAACGATGCGAGGATGACACGGTGCACCTCATGAACGACGCTCAGATCTGGACGATGATCGGGTGCTTCACCGCGCTCATGCTCGGCATGCTGACGGTCGTCTCGACGCTCTTCATCCGCGTCGTCCGGGCCGAGATCGGCGGACTCCGCGGGGAGGTCGGCGGGCTCCGCAACGAGATGAACGCCCGCTTCGACGCGGTGAACTCGCGCATCGACGGGCTCGATCGTGACATGCAGGCCGTCGTGAAGCGCACCTTCGGCCTCGACCGCGACTGACGTCAGACGATCGGGGCGGCGACCGCCTCGGCGTCCGCCCGGTCGGTGAACGCCTGCTTCGGGACGAACACGAGGATCGCGGCCGCCACGAGTGCGGTGACACCGCAGACCACCCAGACCGTGATGTAGCCGGCGAAGGATCCGGCCGTGCCCTGGACCGCTCCGCTCACGCCGTTCAGCAGCGCGATGCCGAAGACGCACGACGCGATCGCCCCGCCCACGGTCTTGACCGAGTTCGTGAGTCCCGTCGCGACGCCGGTCTGGGTGGCGGGCGCGGCCGAGGCTGCCGCCGCGGGAAGAGCCGCCACGAGCGCACCCGATCCGAGTCCGACGACGGCCATGTTCGTGACGACCTGCAGATACGAGTCATGGAACGGCAGGAAGAGGAGGAAGCCGATGCCCACGAGCAGCGACGCACCCATGAGAGTCACCCGCGGGGTGAGCACCCGCGCGATCGCCGGGAACAGCAGGGCGCCGACGATCATCGCGATCAGATACAGCCCGATGATCAGGGAGGTCGCGAACCCGGTCGTGCCCAACCCGTAGCCGTACTCGCCGGGGTCGGTGCGGGCGAAGGTCGACAGCGGCGCCTGGGCTCCGAGCACGCTCACGCCGAACAGTCCGGCGGTGAGGAACACCGGGCCGAGCGCGGGCGAGCGGAACATGCGCACGTCGATGAGCGGATCCTCGCAGCGCAGCTCCCAGAGCACGAAGGGGATCACGAGCAGGATGCCGAGGAGCACCACCGCCCACGACCACGGGTTCACGAGTCCGCCCTCGAGGCGCAGCAGGCTGAGGCCACCGGTGAAGCAGATCAGCGCCATCGAGATGAGCACGACGCCGACGGTGTCGAAGACGCCGCCTGTCGGGTCGGGCGATTCCTTCACCCCGAACAGGACGACGAAGAAGCAGACGACGATGAGCACGGCCGGGATGAGGAGCACGACCGTCAGCGGCAGCACGTCGATGAGAGCCCCGCCGACCAGCGCTCCGATGATGGCACCGCCCTCGAGCGCCGCGACGAGGAGTCCTGCCGCCTTCGCCGTGATCGACGACCGTCCCTCCATGCGCCGCGAGCGCGACCAGATCAGCGCGATCTCGAGCGGCAGCCACACGACGTAGAAGCCCATCAGCGTCCAGCCGATGAGGAACACGGGAAAGGAGTCGGTGAAGGGCAGCACCAGGGCTGCCGCGGCGGTCAGCGCGGTGGAGATCAGCAGCATCCGCTTGTGGCCGACCATGTCGCCGAGCTTCGCGAACGCGGGCACGACGAGCGCCGACAGCATGAGCTGCGTGCCTTCGAGCCAGTTGACGTCGGCGTCGTGGATGCCGAGATGACGAGCGATGTCGGTGAGCATGGGCGTGTAATAACCCTGCAGGACGCCGCTGGTGAATTCGACGAACGCCAGGAACCCGACGACCGTGGCCAGAGTGCCCAGAGTGCGGCTGCGCGTCATCGCGGCTCCTCGATGAAAGGGATACCCGGACGCTCGAGCACCCGGCGGGGTGAGATCACCCTAGCCCGAGGATGAGGGCGCGGTGGAACCGCTCCCCCCGCTCGAGGGCTGCGATCTCGACGTATTCATCGACCCCGTGGATCGACGCGCGCTGCGCGTTCGACATCTCCAACGGTGCGAAGCGGTAGACGGCGGGCGCGAAGCGATGGAAATGCCGCGAATCCGTCGCCGCCATCATCACGTACGGCACCGCTGCGACCCCCGGATGCGACACCGCGAGCGCATCGGCCAGCAGCGCGAACTGGGCGTTGTCGGTCGCGGACTCGGGCGACGGAGCACTCGCCTCCTCGACCGTCACGGTGACGAGCGGATCGCGGATGCGCCTGCGGACCCGCAGCACGGCCTGCTGGGGCGTCTCCCCGAGCGCGATCCGCAGGTTGAGAGTCGCCGATGCCTGCGACGGAAGGACGTTCGCGGCCGTGCCGCCGGACTGCATGGTCGGTGCCACCGTCGTGCGCACGAGAGCCGCGGACTCGCCGCCGAGAGCGGCGAACAGGCGACCGGTGAGCCACGGCGCGGATCCCAGCAGTCTCAGCAGATGACCTGCCGGCCCCGGGGTCTGCGCCCCGAGCTGCGACAGCATCCGACCGACGGCCCTCGACGGACGGGGACGGAACGTCGACGGCCCCAGACGCTCGAGAGCGCGGGCGATCCGGCGGACGGCCGTGCGCGTCGGAGGCGCCGACGCATGCCCGCCGTCGCCGCGTGCCGAGAGCGTGAGGGTCATCAGGCCCTTCTCCCCGACCCCGATCATGGCGGCGCGCCCAGGGACGAACGGCAGCGGAGCGTCGACGACGGCGCCGCCCTCGTCGACCACGAGCCAGGGAACGATGCCGCGCTCGCGGAACGAGCGGGCGATCTCCCTGGCGGCATCTCCGTACGTCTCCTCATTGCCGCCGAACGAGAGATAGACGTCTCGAGCGGGCACGACGCCCTCGGCGAGGAGGTTCTCGACCGCTTCGAGCACCACGAGCAGCGGTCCCTTGTCGTCGAGTGCGCCCCGCCCGTGCACGAGACCGTCGGCGATCACACCGGCGAACGGCGGGTGCGTCCACTCGTCGCTCTCGTCGACCGGCACGACGTCGTAGTGGGCCATGAGCACAACGGGGCCACCGGGCGCGGCGCCGCTGCCCGCCCAGTGGAAGAGCAGTCCGAACTCGGTGTGCCTCTCGACGGCGAGCCGCTCGTGCACGAGCGGGTAGAGCTCGGCGATCAGTGCCACGAAGTCCTCGAACGGCCCGGTTCCCCGCTGCTCGAGTTCTGCCGAGACGGTCGGCAGCTGGATCATCTGCGCGAGGCGCTCGGCGATTCCGGGGCGGGGTGCGGTCACGTCGGCCATCGTATCGCCGGCCTCCGCGTCACGGGCGGCGAGCGAGGCGCGAGACAATGGAGGGATGAGTCTGTTCGCTCTGGCCCCCACGCGCGGTCCGCGCTGGCACCTGGCGACGCAGGCCGCTCTCGGCATCGCCGTCCCGATCGCCGTCATGACCGTGCTCGGCGCGCCGTCGCTCGGCTACATCGCGGCGTCCGGGGCCTTCACCGTGCTCTTCGCGGGCGCCGCGCCGGTGCGGGATCGGGCGCGGATCCTGCCGTTCGTGGCCGCCGGCCTCATCGTCAGCGCCCTTCTCGGCGTCCTGGCCTCCGCGAGCCCGTGGCTGGTGAGCATCGGCGTGGTCGTCGTCGCGATCGTCGGCGCGGCTCTCTCGTTCGGGTTCCGCCTCGGCCCGCCCGGCCCCCTGTTCTTCGTGCTGGTGTTCGGTCTCTCCGCCCATGTGATCGCCAGTTCGCCGATCCCGCCGACCGGCTACATCGCGGCACTCGCGGCAGGCTGCACGTTCTCCTACGCGGTCGCGATGGCGCCGCTGCTCCTCCCCCGCGCACGGGCGGTAGCCCCGACCCCGCTGCGACGGCTCTTACCCGGCCCCGCGTTCACGTCCGACACGCGCATGCTCGTGCTGCGCGTGTCGATCGTCGCGGTCCTCGGCGTGCTGCTGGGCCTGCTCATCGATCCGACACGGACCTACTGGATCGTCGGTTCCGCGGTCGCCGTGGTCGGGGTCGCCGCCGCGCGTCGCGCCGCCCTGCAGCGAGGACTCCACCGGATGCTCGGCACCGTGGTCGGCGCAGGCGTGTACGCACTGCTCGCGCTGCTGCATCCGTCAGGTCTCTGGCTGGCGCTGCTGCTGGGCGCCCTCCAGTTCACGATCGAGCTCGTGGTGGTGCGCAACTACGCCCTGGCGCTCGTGTTCATCACTCCGCTGGTGCTGCTGCTCACCGGCGCGGCGACCGGCGAGATCGGATCGATGCAGGTCGCCGGGGAGCGGATCATCGACACCCTGGTGGGTGCGGCGCTCGGCGCGGCCTCGGGGGTGCTGCATCCCCGAGCGGCCCCCGCAGCCCCCTGACCCGGGCGCTCCGCAGGCGGGGACACCGCACCCGGGAACACCACACCCGGGAACACCACACCGAGCCGATCGGTTGCACCGGGAGGATCGAGAAGGAGCCCGATGGAACTGACGCTGGTCACATCCGCGTTCTGCGGAGCCTGCTCCCGCACGCGCGCGGTTCTCGCGGATGCGGTGCGATTCCTGCCGGACGCGACGGTGACCGAGATAGACGTCGCCCGCGAACCGGATGCGGCCGAAGCCCTCGACATCCGCTTCACACCGACCGTCATCATCCGCGATGCGTCGGGCGCCGAGGTGTTCCGCGCCGAGGGCGTGCCGACCGTGCCTCAGGTCCTCACCGCGGCGGTGAAGGCCCTCCCGGCCTGAGCGCCGGTCAGCGCAGCGCGTTCGCCTCGATGAACGCGCGCAGCTCGTGCTCGTCGTCGGCCATCTCGGTGGTGCGCTGCGGGGCATCGAGCATCGTGCGCAGCTCCGACGGGTACTCGAGCTCGACACCGATCGCCTCACGGATCGTCTCGGCGAACTTCTGCGGCTTCGCGGTCTCGAGCACCAGCATCGGCACTCCGGGCTCCACGTACTCCCGCGCGACCTTGACGCCGTCGGCGGTGTGCGGATCGATGATGTCGCCCGAGGCGTCGTAGACCGCTTCGATCGTGGCGAGCCGGTCGGCGTGCGTCGAGGTGCCGCTCACGATGCCGAACTCCTCGATGAACCGCGAGAGGTCCGCGGTGAAGTCGAAGTGCCCCTTGTCGTCGAGGTCCTTCCAGGCGCTGACCACGCGCGAGGCGTCTCGCCCCACCAGCTCGAAGATGAAGCGCTCGAGGTTCGACGCCTTCGAGATGTCCATCGAGGGGCTCGAGGTCGCCAGGGTCTGCGCGGCGCTGCGGGGACGGTAGACCCCGGTGCGGAAGAACTCGTCGAGCACGTTGTTCTCGTTCGCGGCGAGGACGAGGCGACGGATCGGCAGCCCCATCTGCTTCGCGAAGAACCCGGAGAGGATGTTGCCGAAGTTGCCCGACGGCACCGTGAACGAGACCTCGGTCCATCCGCCGACGTCCGTCGCCCTCAGCCAGGCCCAGAAATAGTAGACGACCTGCGCGGTGATGCGCGCGAGGTTGATGGAGTTGACTGCGCCCAGGTTCTGCGCGCGCTTGAAATCGAGGTCGCCCGCGAGCTTCTTGACGAGGTTCTGGCAGTCGTCGAACACGCCGTCGACGACGATGTTGTGGATGTTCTCATCGTCGAGCGAGAACATCTGCGCACGCTGGAACGCGCTCATGCGTCCCTTCGGCGACAGCATGAAGACCGAGATGCGATCCTTGCCGCGCAGGGCGTGCTCGGCCGCAGATCCGGTGTCTCCCGAGGTCGCGCCGAGGATGTTCAGCACCGAGCCCTTGCGTTCGAGCGCGTACTCGACGACCTGGCCGAGGAACTGCATCGCCATGTCCTTGAACGCCAGCGTCGGCCCCTCCGAGAGCCCCACCAGGGTGAGGTCGTCGTCGATCGCCCGCAGCGGCACGACCGCCTCGGGGAACGGCTCGTAGGCCGCCGCCGTCATGCGCGCGAGGTCGGCGCGGGGGATGTCGGTGGCGAAGAGACCCAGCACCTCGGTCGCGAGCTGCGGATAGGTCAGTGCGCGCCAGCGCTCGAGGGTCTCGCCGTCGACCGTCGGCATCGTCTCGGGCACCGCGAGACCGCCGTCGGGGGCGAGTCCTTCGAGCAGCGTCTCGCAGTACGGCAGCGGCTGCATGCCGCCTCGGGTGGAGATGTACTGCACGGAAGCTCCTCGGTTCGGGATCGGCGCGGGAACTCCATTGTCGCAGGTGCGACCGCCCTGATTTCACGGGTCGGCCACGGGCGCGCGGGCACGACTCGAGACATAGCGCGTGATCGCTCTGCTGGCAATGGGATATCCCAGATTCACCCCCGCTCCTATCGTGAGAGCATCAAGAGAATCAGGAGCCATCATGACTGCGAAGACCCATGCCGCACATGACCGGGAGTCCCCGCGGGACCAGGCTTCACAGGGAACCACGACTCCGGTCGAGACCCTCTACGAGCGCGTCGACCTCGATCGTTACGTCGTCATGCACGACGGCCCGATAGGTTACATCGAACACGTTCATCCGGTCTTCGTCTGCTACGTCGGCCACCCCTACCCGAAAGCCGACGAGGTGGCGCAAGTGCACGACTTCCACGATGCTCTTCAGACCGTTCTGCACCGTGCAGTCGCGATGCGGCACGCGCGGTGAGCCACGACGTCTGGCCTGGATCCCCTTACCCGCTCGGCGCGACCTTCGATGGTCAGGGCACGAACTTCGCCCTGTTCAGCGAGGGCGCCGAGAAGGTCGAGCTGTGCCTGTTCGACGACGAGGGCAATGAGGAGCGGGTGCCGCTCGACGAGGTCGACGCGTTCGTGTGGCACGGCTACCTGCCGTCCGTGCAGCCGGGCCAGCTCTACGGGTACCGCGTGCACGGCCCCTACGATCCCGCGCAGGGTCAGCGCTTCAACCCGAACAAGCTGCTGCTCGACCCGTACGCCAAGTCCGTGTCGGGTGAGATCGACTGGGGTCAGCCGCTCTTCGGCTACACCTTCGGCGACCCCGATTCGCGCAACGACGAGGACTCGGCCGCCACCATGGCGAAGGGCGTCGTCATCAACCCCTTCTTCGAGTGGGCCGGCGACCGCCTCCCGAAGACGCCGTATGCGCAGAGCGTGATCTACGAGGCCCACGTCAAGGGGCTCACCCAGCTGCATCCCGACGTCCCCGAGGAACTGCGCGGCACCTACGCGGCGATCGCGCACCCGTCGGTCATCGAGCACCTGGTGCACCTCGGGGTCACCGCACTCGAGCTCATGCCGGTGCATCAGTTCGTGAACGACTCGACGCTGCAGGAGAAGGGCCTCTCGAACTACTGGGGCTACAACACGCTCGCCTTCTTCGCCCCGCACAACGACTACGCCTCCAGCGGCGAGCACGGCCAGCAGGTGCAGGAGTTCAAGGCGATGGTGCGCGCGCTGCACGCGGCGGGCATCGAGGTCATCCTCGACGTGGTGTACAACCACACCGCCGAAGGCAACCACATGGGCCCGATGCTCTCGATGAGAGGCATCGACAACGAGGCCTACTACCGGCTCGAAGAGGACCGTCGCTACTACACCGACTACACCGGCACCGGGAACAGCCTCAACGCGGGCAACCCGCACGCGCTGCAGCTCATCATGGATTCGCTGCGGTACTGGGTGACCGAGATGCACGTCGACGGCTTCCGCTTCGACCTCGCGTCGACCCTCGCGCGGGAGTTCTACGACGTCGACCGGCTCGCGGCGTTCTTCGAGCTCGTGCAGCAGGACCCGATCGTCTCTCAGGTGAAGCTCATCGCCGAGCCGTGGGACGTCGGCCCCGGCGGCTACCAGGTCGGCAACTTCCCCCCGCAGTGGACAGAGTGGAACGGCAAGTACCGCGACACCGTGCGCGACTTCTGGCGCGGGGAGCCGCAGGCCCTCGGCGAGTTCGCCTCGAGGCTGACCGGCTCGGCCGACCTCTACGAGCACTCGGGCCGTCGCCCTGTCGCGTCGATCAACTTCGTCACCGCGCACGACGGGTTCACGCTGCGTGACCTCGTCTCGTACAACGAGAAGCACAACGAGGCCAACGGCGAGGACAACAACGACGGGGAGTCGCACAACCGCTCGAGCAACCAGGGCGTGGAAGGACCGACCGACGACGAGAGCGTCAACCGGGTGCGCGCCCGGCAGCAGCGCAATTTCCTTGCCACCCTTCTGCTGTCGCAGGGCGTGCCCATGATCGCCCACGGCGACGAACTCGGACGCACGCAGCACGGCAACAACAACGGCTATGCGCAGGACAACGAACTGACCTGGATCGACTGGGAGGCCGCGGATCGACCCCTCGTCGAGTTCACGGCCGCCGTCGCAAGACTGCGTCGTGCGCACCCGACCTTCCGGCGCAGCCGATTCTTCGACGGACGCCCTGTGCGGTCGGAGGACGGCGAGCGCGTGCCGGACGTCGTCTGGCTGCGCCCCGACGGCGGTCGGATGGAGCCGGAGGACTGGGATTCGGGCTTCGGGCTCGCGATCGGCATGTTCCTGAACGGACAGGGCATCCGGGAGAAGGATCGCCGCGGCCGGCCCGTGTCGGATCAGAACTTCCTCGTCTACTTCCACAGCGGAGCGGATGCGATCGACGCGATGCTCCCCGATGACAGGCACGGTCGCGCCTGGGAGGTCGCCATCGACACCGCCGGCGATCGCGCAGGCGGACCCGCGATCGACGCCGGCGCCCCGGTGACGCTCGAGGCCCACTCGATGCTGGTGCTGCGCGAGGTCGACCAGACCGAGGTGCCAACCGACGATTCCGTGGAGGCGTCGTTGCGCATCCAGACCGAACGCGCGGAGGCCCCGGCGCCCGCACCGAGCCCGGAGCTGCCTCGATGACGCGACGACCTCTCTCGACGTACCGGTTGCAGATCCGACAGGGGTTCACCCTCGACGATGCGGCGGAGGCGGCGGGATATCTCGCCGACCTCGGCGCGTCGTGGGCGTATCTGTCGCCGCTGCTCGCAGCGGTGCCCGGATCCGATCACGGGTACGACGTCGTCGATCACTCCCGTGTCGACCCGGAGCGCGGAGGGCCGGAGGGCCTGACGCGATTCGCCGCTGCGGCGCGCGCGGCGGGTCTCGGCATCCTCGTCGACATCGTGCCGAACCACGTCGGCGTGGCCCTGCCGCGCGCGAACCGCTGGTGGTGGGATCTGCTGCGCCTCGGCACCTCGTCGCGGCACGCGATCGCCTTCGACGTCGACCGGCGGGTGTCGGCGGGTCGGGTGCGGCTGCCGATTCTCGGCTCGTCGCCCGCCGAGGTGCTCGCCGCCGGTGAGATCACGATCGACACCACCCCCGCAGACGACGCCCCCGACGGCACGCTGCACTACTTCGACCACGAGCTTCCGCTGGCCCCCGGCACGGCCGCCCTCGCGGACGATCTCCCCGCCCTCCTCGACGCCCAGCACTACGAACTGCGCTTCTGGGAGGACCAGAACACCGACCTCGACTACCGCCGCTTCTTCGCGGTCTCGGAGCTCGCCGGCATCCGTGTCGAGATCCCCGACGTCTTCGAGGAATCCCATCGGGAGATCGTGCGGTGGATCACCGAGGGCCTGGCGGACGGCCTGCGGGTGGACCACCCCGACGGGCTCGTCGACCCCGGCACCTACCTGGAGCGCCTCGCGGATGCGACCGGCGCCGCCTACACGGTCGTCGAGAAGATCCTCGAGCCCGGCGAGGAGCTGCCCTCGTGGTGGCGCACCGACGGCACCACCGGATACGACGCTCTCGTGGAGTTCGATCGCGTGCTGATCGACGGCGACGGCGTGCGCGCGCTCGACGAGCTCGACGCACGCCTGCGGGAGGACTCCGGTCTCCCGCCCGCCGCATCCTGGCAGGATCTCATCCACTCGACGAAGCGGATGATCGCCGACGAGCTGCTGCGGTCCGAAGTGCGACGCCTGGTGCGCGCCCTGCCGTTCGGCGTCGTGGACGCCGAGGAGGCGCTCGCCGAGATCATCGCGAGCTTCCCCGTGTATCGCGCGTACCTGCCTGCGGGAGGCGAGCATCTGCAGCACGCGCTGGACGATGCGGCCGCCCGGCGACCCGACCTCGCGACAGCGATCGCCGAGCTCGCTCCCCTGCTCGTCGACACCGGCCTCGAGATCGCCGAGCGATTCCCGCAGGTCACCGGCGCAGTGATGGCGAAGGGCGTCGAGGACACCGCCTTCTACCGCTGTACGCGCCTCGGCACCCTCACCGAGGTCGGCGGCGATCCGTCGATCGCCTCGATCACGGTCGAGGCCTTCCATGACGCCCAACGCGCGCGACTCGCGTCCTGGCCGCACTCGCTGACGGCTCTGTCGACCCACGACACCAAGCGCTCGGAGGATGTCCGGGCGCGGCTCTCGGTGCTCGCCGAGATTCCGGGGCGCTGGGCAGAGGTCCTCGCGGAGCTCCGCGGCATCGCCTCCACCGGGCACGGCCCCCTCGACGCGCTGCTCTGGCAGGCGGCGGTCGGCGCCTGGCCGATCACCGCCGAGCGGATGAGCCAGTACGGACTCAAGGCCGCCCGAGAGGCCGCCGAGTCCACCGCCTGGCAGCATCCCGACGAGGACTTCGAGACGGGCGTCATCGCGATCGCGGAGGCCACCGAGGGTTCCGCCCGCGAGGTGCTCGACGCCTTCGTGGCCGAGATCGTCGACGCCGGACGGGTGAACTCCCTCTCCGCGAAGCTCCTGCAGCTCACGTCCCCCGGCGTCCCCGATGTGTATCAGGGCACCGAGCTGTGGGACCACTCCCTCGTCGATCCGGACAATCGGCGGCCCGTGGACTTCGGCGCGCGCGCCGACCTCCTGCGTCGGATGGATGCGGATGCCGTACGCGGCATCCTCCCTCCGATCGACGACTCGGGCGCCGCGAAGATGCTCGTCACCTCTCGCGCGCTGCGCCTGCGCCGCGACCACCCCGAGCTCTTCGACGGCTACCGCCCCGGTACCGTGGCGGGCGAGGCGTCCGCGCACGCCGTCGCCGTCGACCGGGGCGGCGTCCTCGCCGTCGCGACCCGCCTCCCCGTCGGTCTCGCCGACCGGGGCGGGTGGGGCGACACCGTGCTGCTGCGGCGTGAGATCCCCGCGACCGACGTGCTGACGGGTCGGCGGATCGCCGCGGGTCCCGTGCGCCTGTCCGAGCTTCTCGACACCTACCCCGTCGCCCTGCTGGTGGAGGACCGATGATCTCCGTCTGGGCGCCGCGCGCCGAGTCCGTGCGGCTTCGCCGACTCACCCCGGCCTGCGTGACCATCTCGGAGCACGATCTCAGCCGTGACGGACAGCCCGACGGGTGGTGGAGCTCCGACGTCGCCATGGCCGAAGGCGAGCGCTACGGATTCCTGCTCGACGGGAGCTCGATGCTGCGCCCCGACCCGCGGTCGCGTCGACAGCCCCGAGGCGTGCACGGACCGTCGGCGCTCTACGATGCGTCCCGGTTCGAGTGGACGGACGACGACTGGGCAGGGCGCGAGCTCGCCGGGGGCATCGTCTACGAGCTGCATGTGGGGACCTTCACGCCGGAGGGGACCCTCGACGCGCTGATCGGACGACTCGACCACCTCGTCTCCCTAGGCGTCACCCATGTCGAACTGCTGCCGGTGAATGCGTTCAGCGGACGATGGAACTGGGGATACGACGGAGTGCTGTGGTACGCCGTCCACGAGGGCTACGGCGGGCCCGCCGGGTACCAGCGACTCGTCGATGCCGCGCACGCCCGCGGGCTCGCGGTGATCCAGGACGTCGTCTACAACCATCTCGGCCCGAGCGGCAACTACCTTCCCGAGTTCGGTCCGTACCTGCGCGACGGCGAGCACAACACGTCCTGGGGGGACTCGCTGAATCTGAGCGAGCCGACCGTGCGCGAGTACATCCTCGAGAACGCGCTCATGTGGCTGCGTGACTTCCACGTCGACGGTCTGCGCCTCGATGCCGTGCATGCGCTGCACGACGAGCAGACCCCGCACATCCTCCAGGAGATGGCGGAACGCGTCGATGCTCTCGCCGCCGAGCTCGGCCGACCGCTCACCCTCATCGCGGAGTCCGACCTCAACGACCCCACCCTCGTCCTGCCCAGGGACGAGGGCGGATACGGACTGACCGCGCAGTGGTCGGACGATTGGCACCATGCGGTGCACGTCGCCCTCACCGGGGAGACCGAGGGCTACTACGCCGACTTCGCCGCCTCGGATGCCGTCGCGAAGGTGTCGCAGAGCGGTTTCTTCCACGACGGAACCCACTCCTCCTTCCGCGGCCGCGCGCACGGGCATCCACTGCCGGCCGAGGTTCCGTCCTGGCGCCTGGTCACCTTCACCCAGGACCATGATCAGATCGGGAACCGCGCGGCGGGCGACCGGCTCTCGGCATCGCTGTCGGCGGATCGCCTCGCGGTCGCCGCCGTGCTCACGCTCACCGCGCCGGGCACACCGATGCTGTTCATGGGCGAGGAATGGGGGGCGACCACCCCCTGGCAGTTCTTCACCTCGCACGAGGAGCCGGAGCTCGCCAAGGCCACCGCGGAGGGTCGCATCGCCGAGTTCGCGCGCATGGGGTGGGACCCCGCCCAGGTGCCCGACCCGCAGGATCCGGCGACCTTCGAGCGCTCGCACCTCGACTGGGCCGAGCTCGACCGCCCTCGGCAGGCGCGCATGCTCGATCTTCATCGACGACTGATCGCGCTGCGCCGGGAACTGCCCGATCTCACCGACCCCGATCTCGCGCACACCCGTGTGACCGTGATGCACGAGGATGCCGCCCCCGATGCCCGCGCGTACCGCCTCGATCGCGGCGACGTGTCGGTGCTGGTGAACCTGACCGCCAGCGAGATCGAGTTCGAGCTGGCGCCCGACGCCCGGGTGCTGCTCGAGACCACGCCTGTGCGCATCTCCTCCCGGACCATCGTGCTCCCCTCCGAGTCGGCGGTGATCGTCGGGCCGGCCGACTAGGGTCCGGAGTGCTGAGCGCAGCGTCGATCACTCGATGCGTGCCCCGCATCGCTCCGCGTCAGAGGCGACGCCGCTGCGCCTACGCGATGCGGATGAGCTTCTTGTTGACGAACTCGTCCATCGCGGGCCTGCCCATCTCGCGGCCGGTGCCCGAGCGCTTCACGCCGCCGAAGGGCAGCTCCGTCGCATCGGCGAGGACGAGGTTGATCCACACCATGCCGGCATCGATGCCGTCCGCGACCCGCAGCGCCTGCTCCTGGTCGGTCGTGTAGACGTAGGAGCCGAGTCCGAACGGTGTGTCGTTCGCGAGGCGCACGGCCTCCTCCTCGGACGCGACCCGGTAGAGCGCCGCGACGGGCCCGAAGAACTCCTCGTGGAACGCGTCCATCGTCGGCGTCACGTCGGTGAGGACGGCCGGCGGGAAGAAGTTCCCCGCCGGCTCTCCCGACGCCAGGATCGCCGCGCCCTGCTCCTTCGCGCGCCCCAGCTGCTCGGTGAGTCGCTCGGTCGCGGCGGCCGACGACAGCGGGCCGAGCTGCGTGCTCTCCGCCATCGGGTCTGCGGGTGCGTTCGAGGTGAAGACCTCGGTGAACTTCGCAGCGAACTCGTCGAACAGCTCGTCGATGATGATGAACCGCTTGGCGGCGTTGCAGGACTGCCCGTTGTTGTCGAGGCGGGCGTTGACAGCGTCCTGGACGGCGGCGTCGAGGTCGTCGGTCGACAACAGGATGAACGGGTCTGACCCCCCGAGCTCGAGCACGACCTTCTTGAGATGCCTGCCGGCGATCTCGGCGACGGCGGAACCGGCGCGCTCCGAACCGGTGACCGAGACGCCCTGCACGCGCGGGTCGGCGATGACCGTCGCGATCTGGTCGTTCGTGGCGAAGATGTTCACGTACACGGAATCGTGGGCGCCCAGCTCGGCTTCGGCGTCGTCGAAGATCTGCGCGATCGCCAGCGCCGACTCGGGGCACTGCGGTGCGTGCTTGAGGAGGATCGTGTTGCCGTTGACGACGTTCGGGCCGACGAACCGCGCCACCTGGTAGTAGGGGAAGTTCCACGGCATGATGCCGAGCAGCACGCCGAGGGACGCGCGGCGGACGAACGCGGAACCGGTGCCGTCGGACAGCTCGATCGGCTCATCGGCCGAGAAGGCCTCACCGTTGTCCGCGTAGTACTGGTAGATCGCGGCGGCGAAGTCGACCTCGCCGAGCGCCTGCTCAAAGGTCTTGCCCATCTCGCGGACGACGATCTCGGCCAGCTGCTCACGGCGCTCCGTGTGGAGCGCGGCGACGCGGGCGATGAGCGCCGCGCGATCCGCCACGGGGGCGCGACGCGACCACTCCTCGTGGGCGGCGGACGCGGCGGCGATGGCCTGTTGCAGCTCCTCGTCCGTGATCGTCGGGTAGTCGCGAAGGGTCTCCCCCGTCGCGGGGTTGACGACGGCGTAGTCACTCACTGGTGTGCTCCTCTGTCTGGAAAAGTATCGGGTTCTCTCAAGGATTCCTGCGGGCGGCTCGAGGCGCGGATCGCTCGTCGGCGCATCATCCGTCACGCTCCCGCCGAGGCGATGCCGCGGAGAACCTGTTCATTCACGCTTATGTGCTCGAGGACGGCAGCGAGAGCGGTCTCGGGGTCGCGTCTGAGAAGAGCTTCGGCGATGAGGACGTGGTCCCGGAGCGCGTCTTCGTGGTGCCATCCGGCCACGACCTCCCGGCGCTGGAGGAGCCTGATGGCGAAGGTCATCTGGCTGCGGATGGAGGCGAAGAAGCGGTCGAGCAGAGGGCTGCCGGCGAGGGCGATGACCGAGGCATGGAATTGCACGTCCGCTGTCGCGTGACGCGATGAGTTCTGCCCCTCTGCCGCCGCCCGCCGTAGATCGGCCAGCGAGACCATCACCGCGTCGAGGGCGTGATCCGGCGCATCGAGGCAGGCGCGAGCGCCCGTCCCCTCGAGGACGGCGCGTGCCGCATAGAGGTCGATGACGTCGTTCGTCATGAACTGCCGGACGCGGGCTCCCCGGTGCTTCTCGTGAGTGACCACGCCCTCCTGGGCGAGCATCAGAAGGGCCTCTCGGACGGATCGTCGCGATGCGCCGAACCGGTCCGAGATCGAGATCTCTCGCAGGGGCTCCCCCTGCTCGAACCGCAGTGAGAGGATGTCGTCGCGCAGATGGTCTGCGATCAGCGAGGGTGCAACCATTTCTTACCTCCGGGCCGGTGGGAGCGGCCGCATGCGTCGTGATCTGGTGTCGTGGTCGTCGTCAGTGTACCTACGGGGTCGTCGTGACGAGATCGTCGTCCGGGGTCTCGGACAGGACCTCGCTGAGCGCCGTGAGCAATCGGTCTGCGTGCCGCGACTCGAAGACCAGCGGAGGTCGGATCTTGAGGACGTTCTCGTGCCGACCGGACGCGCTGACCAGCACTCGCTTCGCGCGCAGTCCGTTGACGACCTGATTCGCCAGACCGGGGTCAGGGGCGGCGACGGGCTGACTGCGGCTCCGGACGAACTCGACGGCGAGGAAGAGGCCCTCGCCGCGGACCTGACCGAGACGCCGATCGTGGCGCGCCAGCTCGCTCAGTCCGTTCATGAGGGTGTCTCCGACGGTCGCGGCGTTCTGAAGAAGCTCGCGGTCCTCGATCTCATCGAGGACGGCGGTCGCCGCGGCGATGCTGACCGGGGTCCCTCCGAAAGTGTTGAAATATCGGACGTCCCGCCCGAAAGCGTCCATGTGCTCGCGCCTGCCCACCACGGCGGAGATGGGGAGGCCATTGCCCATCGGTTTCCCCAGGACGACGAGATCGGGCTCGACGGAGTGCCGGAGGAAGCCCCACCACGCGGATCCCAGCCGACCGAAGCCCGGCTGAACCTCATCGGCGATGTAGAGACCACCGCGACGGCGAGCGACCTCGACCGCAGGCCGCAGGACTTCCTGCGGGTGCGTGACAAGACCGTCGCTGGAGAGCACGGAGTCGACGATGAGCGCCGAGAATCTCACGCCCCTGCGCTCGAGGCGGGTGATCGCGTCTTCGACGCGCTGTGCGAAGAGCGCAGCCGACGCGCCGTCATCCGACGGGTCTCGCAAGGGGTCGGGCGCGGGAACGGTCACCACGTGCTCAGGGAGCACGTTGTTCGGCCCCAGGCTGGGCGAGATGGCGGCGCTCGCCTGGGTCGTCCCGTGATAGGCGTTCGAGGTGATGACGACGCCGGTCGCGCCGGTGACATGCCGTGCGATTCGGAGCGCGAGATCCACCGCCTCACTGCCGGTGCACGTGTACACCACCTGCTCCAGGTAGTCAGGAAAGAGCGAGACCAGTCGTTCGCTGTAGTCGACGAGCTGATCGGTGAGATACCGGGTGTGCGTGTTGACTCTTCCGAGTTGC
Organism: Microbacterium sp. NPDC097977; assembly: GCF_040302605.1. Classification (NCBI taxonomy): domain Bacteria; kingdom Bacillati; phylum Actinomycetota; class Actinomycetes; order Micrococcales; family Microbacteriaceae; genus Microbacterium; species Microbacterium sp. NPDC097977. The sequence continues at coordinate 5,588 of NZ_JBEOUR010000010.1, read as the reverse complement.
TCGTCGACCGCTGCCCGCACTCGCGGATTGGCGTGTCCGACGGCCGGCACGTTGTTGTACGCGTCGAGGTAGTCGACGCCGTCGGGGTCGAACAGGAGCGCACCGTCTCCACTGGCCACCTCGACGGGCTGTCGGTAGAAGAGGCGGTAAGGGGCGCCGAGCACTCTCTGCCGACGCTCGATCAACGCGGACGCTCTGCGGCCCACCTCCGCGTCCGAGGCAGGGTCGTAACTGTTCACCATGTGCATCTGACCGGGTGCACCCATGTCGCCTCCTTTGGTCACCAACTCGACTATTGGTCACCAATATGGATACTCTACTTGCATGAACATCACAACCGACGCCGATTCTGCGACAGCAGGCGCGCCTGCTGTCGACGTCGACGTCGTGACAGTCGGCGACGACGAGATCGTCGAGATCCTTCGGACGCGGTTCGAGATCCACGCGTCGGCCGTTCAGGCCGTCGGGGCCGAGAGCGCCGCCGTCTTCCGGGTGACCGATCGCCGGGACGCGGCATTCGCCGTCAAGGCCTTCTGGGCGGACACGCCCTCGAGCACAACCCTTCGTTGGCACCAGGAGGTCGTGCAGAGAGTTGCGGAAGCGGGACTCCCGGTCGCCCGGCCGCGACGCTCCGTCGCCGGAGAAATCACCGTCGAGGCGGGGACGGGGACGGGGACGAGGGCGCTGCTGGTTCAGGTGTCAGACTGGCTGGGGGGCACACCGCTGGAGCGCGTGCCCATGCGGAGGGAGTTGCTCCGAGAGATCGGCCATGTCGCAGCACGACTTCATCGACGCCTTCGGCTGGAGAGCCCGCCGCCCGAACTCGGAGAGCACCCGTGGCAGATCACCGAGTCCAGAACGATTATCGAGCGTGCTCTCACTCGCATCGGGACCCTCGCGGACCAGGGCCGGCTTCCGGGGGCCGCGCAAGAAGTCGCACGGCTCGAGCGCGCCGCCGCCACCGTCTTCGCCCTCCTGACGGAGAGCGTCGCGCCTCGGCTGAGCAGACTCCCCACCGCCGTCGTCCATCACGACCTTCACGACTCCAATCTCCTGGTGGGGCCGGGAGCCGAGCACACGACGATCACCGGCATCCTCGATTTCGGTGACATGACTCGCAGCATCCGCATCTCGGAACCGGTGATCGCCGGCGCCTACGCCGCGCGTCATTGGGGTGATCCGGCGGCGGCCGTGGACGAGGTGATGGCCGGATGGTCTGAGTCCGTCGCCGTCACGTCGGACGAAGCTGCGGTCGTGTTGCCGCTCGCGGCCGCTCGCCTGCTCACCAATGCCACGGTGTGGATGTCACGCCTCGGCACCGCCCGGGGCGATTACGCCGCACACCGTCGCCGCGGCTCGCTCGAGACCGCGGAGGCGCTCCTCCACGCGGTCTAGCGGCCAGGGAAAGTGCGGGCGAGGCCACGCCCCGTCCGCACGTCGACTCCCCAGCCAGACCTCCAGACACACCGAACGTCCAGAAAGCGAGGGGCCCATGGATACCCCAGGCCGCACAGCGATCATCACCGGAGCGGGCAGCGCCGAGGGAATCGGAGCCGCCGTGGCGATGATGCTCGGTCGGGCCGGCATGAAGATCGTCGTCACCTCGACGACGGACCGCATCCTCGAACGGGTCTCCGACCTTCGTCGAGCCGGTATCGACGCCAGCGGGGTCGTGGCCGACCTCACGGAACAGCGCGGGGTGGATGCCGTTCTCACTGCCGCGCGCGAGAGCCACGGAGTCCCGACCGTCCTCGTCAACAACGCAGGACTCACTTCCGTCTCGCGCGCCGAGTCTCCCGCCGCCATCGACGACATCTCCATCGAACAGTGGCGCATCTCGCTGGATCGGAACCTCACCACGGCCCTGCGGATGACGCGCGCCGTCGTGCCGCACATGCGGGACGCCGGTCATGGGCGCATCGTGAATGTCGCCTCTCTCTCCGGGCCGGTGATGGCCTACCGGGGAGACGTCGGCTATCACGCCGCCAAGGCGGGAATGATCGGCCTGACGCGCGGAACCGCGATCGACGTCGCAGCAGCCGGGATCACGGTGAACGCCGTCGCACCCGGCTGGATCTCGACCTCCTCGTCCAGCGAGCATGAGCTCTCCATGGGGCGGGCCACCCCGGCGGCCCGCCCCGGTACGGCCGAGGAGGTCGCGTCTGCCGTCTGCTTCCTCGCAGGAGACGGAGCCTCCTACATCACGGGCCAGCTGTTGATCGTCGACGGAGGCAATTCGATCGACGAGGAGCGTGGCATGGGATGACCAGCGTGCGGCGACCGACCTCCTCCCCTTTTCACACACCACCCAAGGAAAGACCATGACCGACTTCTTCGACTACTTCGCACACGTCGATCTCCCCACTCCGACGCTCTCCGACGAAGAGGTGCAGCGGCTGTTCGTGGAGACGTTCGGCATCGAGGTGGACGTGCAACCGCTCGGCAGCCAGCAGGATCAGAACGTCCGCGTCTTCGAGCGGGGGTCGACGCAGCCCCTCGGTGTCCTCAAGCTGAGCAACCCCGCCTTCAGCGAAGCGGAGATCGACATGCAGGGTGCCGCGGCGGCAACGGTCGCGCAGCGGCGTCCGCATGTGCGTGTCCCCCGCATCGTCGACGGACCCCGCGGCGCGATGTCCGCATGGTGGAAGTCGTCCCAGGGGCCCATCCACGCCCGCGTCATCGAGAACGTGTCCGGTCGGACGCTCATGGGGTCGTCCTATCTCTCACCCGCCGTGGTGGAGGGTCTCGGCGCACTCTCGGGCGCGGTGAGTGCCGCTCTCGCGGACTTCACGCACCCCGCAACGAGTCGTGTCCTCCAATGGGATCTGCGTCACGCCGAGCGTGTCATCGATACGCTCCTGCCCCTCGAACCGGATCCCGAGATGCGCGACATCGTGCAGCGCGCGGCGGACACCGCCCGCGCCGCCCTCGCCCCGGTGAAGGCGTCGCTGCCGATCCAGACCGGGCACTTCGACGTCACCGACGACAACGTGCTGCGCGCTCCCGGCGCCACCGTGCCCGACGCGGTCATCGATTTCGGTGACACATGCGCGTCGTGGCGGGTCGGCGAGATCGCCGTCACCGTCTCCTCCGTGCTGCATCACGATGGTGCGTCCCCAGAGAGCACCTTCCCCGCGATCCGCGCCTTCGATCGCCTGCGCGACCTCACCGACGACGAGCTGATCGCGCTGTGGCCCCTCGTCGTCCTTCGCGGCGCCGTGCTGGTGCTGAGCGGCCGCGCTCAGGTGCGCCTCGACGAGGAGAACGAGTACGCCGCCGTTGCGCTCGATCGCGAGTTCCGGATCCTCGAGCAGGCGATATCGGTGCCGATCCCCGTGCTGACCGCGGCGACACGCGCTGCCCTGGGCCGCCGCGGCGCGCCCGAACGTGCCTGGGCGGGTCCGAGCATCCTCTCGTCCGGCCGGCACATCGCGCTCGACACCACCACCGAGTCGCCCCTGAACGACGGTGGCGCCTGGCTCGACACCACGACCCTCGACCACGCAGCGCAGCGCGCACTCGATGCCGGTGCCGATATGGTCACGGCACCTGCCTGGTCCGCGCGCCTCACGGGCGAGACCGACCCGCTGCCCTCGACGACCGATACGATCCCGACAGACCTTCTGCTGTGGCTGGCCGCCCCGACGCGCATCGACGGCGAGGCGGTCGTGGCGGGGGGAACGCTCACGTGGACGGCCGGCGAGGAGATCGTCACGATCTCCGGCGCCTCCGGGGACCTGGCATCCACCGTTCTGCCGGCGCGCACCCGCCTGGTTTTGCGACGCGGTGTCGACGGGACGATGCCGTCGGAGCGCGCCACGCCCGCTCTCGCCGCCGCCTGGCGTGAGGTGGCAGGCGACCCGGGCGCCGCGATCGGCGTGCCCACGCCGGCAGCGGCCGACGATGACTCGCTCGCGCGTCGTCATGAGGTGCTCGCTGAGGTTCAGGAGCACTATTACGCCGTACCACCGCGGATCGAGCGCGGGTGGCGCGAGCATCTGATCGACGTGCACGGCCGGGTCTACCTCGACATGGTGAACAACGTCGCCTCGGTGGGCCACGCCCACCCGCACGTCGTCGCGGCGGGCTCGCGGCAGATGCACCTGCTGAACACCAACTCGCGCTTCCACTACCGCGCGATCATCGACTACGCCGACCGCATCGCGGCCACCCTGCCTGACGGGTTCGACACCGTGTTCTTCGTCAACTCCGGGTCCGAGGCGACAGACCTCGCGATCCGCCTCGCGATGGCCGCGACCGGTCGCCCCGACATCGTCGCGATGCGCGAGGCGTACCACGGGTGGACCTACGCCAGCGATGCGGTGTCGACCTCGATCGCCGACAACCCGAACGCCCTCGCCACGCGCCCCGACTGGGTGCACACCGTGGATGCGGCGAACTCCTACCGTGGAAAGCACCGGGGAGCGGATGCGGTGAACTACGCGCCCGAAGCCGCCGCGGTGATCGACGCGCTCGCGGCATCCGGTCATCCTGCCGCGGGCTTCATCACCGAGACGTACTTCGGCAACGCCGGCGGGGTGGCGCTGCCCGACGGGTACCTCACCGAGGTCTACGCCGCGATCCGCCGCCACGGCGGCCTCGCGATCGCCGACGAAGTGCAGGTCGGGTACGGCCGACTGGGCGAGTGGTTCTGGGGCTTCCAGCAGCAGGACGCGGTGCCCGACATCGTCGCCGTCGCCAAGTCCATCGGCGGCGGGCAGCCCCTCGGTGCCGTCATCACTCGCCGCGAGGTCGCGGACCGCTACCGCAACGGAGGGTACTTCTTCTCATCGACCGGAGGCTCCCCCGTCTCCGCCGCCATCGGCACGGCCGTGCTCGATGTGATCGAGCAGGAGGGACTGCAGGAGAACGCGCGCGTCGTCGGCGGGCACCTCAAGCGACGCCTCGGGGAGCTCGGCGCGAAGCACGACCTCATCGGCACCGTGCACGGTTCCGGCCTCTACCTGGGCGTCGAGTTCATCCGCGATCACGAGACGCTCGAGCCCGCCACCGCCGAGACCGCGGCGATCTGCGACCGCCTCCTCGAGTTGGGAGTCATCATGCAACCCACCGGCGATCATCAGAACGTCCTCAAGGTCAAGCCTCCGCTGGTCATTTCGCAAGCCTCCGTCGACGTCTTCGTCGACGCCCTCGACCGCGTCCTCACCACCGGATACTGACCCCGACCGACACACAGCGGATGCGCGGCTCGAGGCCAGGGGCTAGCCGCATCCCGAAGACCGAATCCCACACTCGTTAGGCTGTTTTCATGAACATTCCCCCTGTTCCCTTCGACCTGCTCCCCACGGAGGGCTCAGTCTGGAGCGTCACGACGTCGGGTATCGGCGGAGCCGCCCCCGCGGGGACCGACCTCTTCGTCGACCCCAGCGGAGAGAGCGGTGTCGCCGCGGAGACTCTGCTGAACGCCCACACCCTCCTCGGGACTCCGCCGGAGGGTGACTTCACCTTCTCCGCCGAGGTGACGCCCGACCTTCGAGCGACGTTCGACGCGGGGGTTCTGCTCGCGTGGGTCGACGACACCAATTGGGCGAAGCTGTGCTTCGAGCGTTCTCCGGCAGGAGAGGTGA
>NZ_JBEOUR010000009.1:0-72878 GCF_040302605.1 Microbacterium sp. NPDC097977 | reverse complement strand
AATGTGCTCAAGCGCCTGGGCAACGGCGATGCACAGATCGACTACCTCACCGAAAAACTCCAGCGCATCGACACCCAGGTACAGCGCGCGGCGCGGGTAGTGGACCACATGCGCGTATTCGGCCGCCGCTCGGAAATCGAACAGCAGCCCTTCGACCCCTACCAGGCCGTGGAAGGCACGCTGTCGCTGCTGAGCGAAGGCCTGCGCGGCAAGGGCGTGGAGCTGCGAATCACCCCGGCGGACTTTACGGTGCAAGTCAGAGGGTATGCCGACCAACTTGAGCAGGTATTGATCAACCTGATGGTCAATGCGCGTGATGCGCTGTTGAGCAAACGGGACAAGGATTCGGCCTTTCGCCCTTGGATCGCGGTGCATTGCGAGCATGACAGCCGCCATGTGCGGATCTGGGTCGAAGACAACGCTGGCGGCATTGACCCCCGGTTGCTGGAACGGATTTTCGAACCGTTCTTTACGACCAAGCCCATCGGCGTAGGCACAGGGTTGGGGCTGTCGGTGAGCTATGGGATTGTGGAAAACATGGGCGGACGCCTGAGCGTCGTCAACGGGCAGGAAGGTGCGCGGTTTTGCGTGGAGTTGCCGGTGGATCAGATCACCAGGTAGGCATACCCCATGCGACAGGTGAGGTTGGCGCCGACTTCAGCGTTGCCGAGGCTGATGCCCAGGGCCTTTAACAAGGTGTTGATGATGGGATCCAGGATCGGCGCCAGCAGATTCTGAATCGCCCCCACGAGCGTCGTGGTGATCGTCGTCAAAAGGCCTGCGACGCCAGCAAGCGCACCGCTTGAAACCGACCCACTGGGCGGTACATAAGTCACTTGAAGACCGGTCAGGGTCGCGCTCAGGCTCGCAACAATGTCTGCGGCGGGCTGGAGCGTCTTGTAGGTCGGTGCCAGATTCATCTCTGCGACCGGTAAATAGAACAGCGTGCCTGTTTGAGAACCGAGGGTGGATTGGGCCTTCAACATCAGCCCGCCGCCCACGTTAGGCGTGCGCGGCCCGCACAGGACCACCAGCAGGCAATGCCTGGAGCCGATATCGATCAGGCGTATGGGCTGCACAGCAATCGGTGCCGAAGAAGAGAACGCGGAGGTCGCATCGATACTCCCGACCGCCAGCGTGGCGACGGTGGTTGTGGCTTGCACAGTGAGCGACTTGGTGGTGCTACTGGCGCAACTGAAATCGGTCACGCGGCTTTCCGCGCCACCCGCTTCAATCAGGATATCCAACTTGTTAGCGATCTCGACATCGGTGGAATCGCACGCGACCGCACACAATACTGAACTGACGACCCCCGCAAGATTCAAGTGCAGCAAATTATTGACCACACCTGCAACGGGAGTGGCAAGACTGGTGACTGTCGAGGCCAGCCCAGAGACCAGTTTCAACACGGACATGTCGATGGAAACCAACGTCCTGACCTGCGCCGTGCGAACGTAAATCTGATCCGTCTGCGGGGTATTCAACAATCCCGCCTTCGCCTTCGCTGGATTGCCTATGGCAGACATCTGCGGCGGCTCGATCACCTTGGTTTGAATCGAAACATTGCCAATCAGTGGAATATTCAACTGGACCGCTGCACTCACCGCACTCTTGCTGCTGGACACCTGTGCGACGGCCTCAAGCAGCTGAAACAGCTGCACGTTGGTATTCAAGGCCGCCGCCGGGGTTCCAGTCACGACCTTGAGTAGATCCCCAACCTTCAAAAGCTGGGTATTGGGCGCAATGGCTTTCAATGAAATCACATCGTTGATGATCGCCGTGGCCACCGCGCCGTTCTTTTGCAACACTTTCACCGCGGCGTCGATCAACTGGGTCGCGGACACGGCAGTGTTGAGCAATGCGTCGTAGTCGCCCGCCTTGACGCTTAATTGAATCGCCAATTGATCAAGGTAGCTGAGCAGGTTCAAGTTGGTTTGGATCAACCCATTCCACCCCGCCGCAGTGAGCGAAAGACTGCCGCCCAATAAACCGCCAATGGTGGCGTTGAGCAGGGGAGACTTTGTGGAGTCGACCGTGGCAAGGCTACTGCGAATCGTCAGCTGCGCGACCGGTGGCGCATAGGCTGCCACAGCGGTTGCACTCAGGAGTGTTTCTGTCGCCATGGGCGCGCCACTGAACATATTCCAAATGCCACTGGCGATGCTGGTCATCACGCTGCGGGTGGCCACCACCCGGACTGCATCGTTTTTGCTGGCGTCAGGGGTGAATACGCGAACATTGCTGGCATTGGTCACCAGTGAGCCGCAGGTCACAGCCAGGCCCCGGCTGTTGTCGCCGGCGACCACGGTGAAGCCATTGCGCGCGGCGTTTTCCTTGGCGTAGTCGTTGGCCGAGGTGGTAGGGGTGCACAGGCCGCCACGGCTGGCCGCCTCAAGGGCCGAGGTGTCGGCTATGGACTGCAACTTACGCTTTTCCAGGTACAGGCGACCGCTGTCCACTGCAAGCAACATGAACACCAAGGCCACCGCCAGGGTGCCTGCTGCCATCAAGCCAATCGCACCACGCTGCCTGGAAGGAAGTCCGGGAGACATCTGGCACTCCTTAGCGCTTACTCTCCGTAGTTGCTTGGAGTGTAGACAAGGGCTGGCCAGTCGCCACAAATCAATGGAGCAACTGGATTGCCTGCGCCCGACCACCGCAGAGAAGAGAAAGGATCCCCCATGGGACTCGATGACAAGATCAAGAACGCCGCTCAGGACCTCGCCGGCAAGGCGAAGGAGACCGTCGGCAAGGTGACCGACAACGAGAAGCTCGAGGCCGAGGGCCGCGCGGACCAGGCCAAGGCCAACGTCAAGAAGGCCGGCGAGAACGTCAAGGACGCTCTCAACTGAGAACGGTCTGCACCGAGCGAGGAGGCGACGAGAGTCGCCTCCTCGCTTCATGTCCGGCCCCGAATACCGGGACCGGCCACCACGAGAGAGATGATTGACGGCATGTCCGATCCCTTGAAGAACCAGGTCCCGACCCTGTGGCAGCGACTCCTGCGTCGTCTGCGACCGGTGAAGGACGAACCGCGACGCCTCACGGTCGAGGACGTCACCGTGGTCGACCGCCCGATGCTGCGCCGCGCCGTCGCCGGCACCGTGGTCGGGAACCTCATGGAGTGGTACGACATCGGCGTGTACGGCTATCTCGCCGTCATCATCGGCCGGGCTTTCCTGCCGGATGCCTCCGCCGGAGCCCAGTCGCTCTTCTCTCTCGGCGTCTTCGCGGTGACCTTCGTCGCGCGCCCGCTCGGCGGCATCGTCCTCGGCCAGCTCGGAGACCGTCTGGGTCGACAGCGCGTGCTCGCGTTCACCCTGATCATGATGGCGGCCGCGACCTTCCTCATCGGCGTGCTGCCCGACTTCTCGGTCATCGGCGTCTGGGCGCCGATCCTGCTGATCGTGCTCAAGCTCGCCCAGGGCTTCTCGACCGGCGGCGAGTACGCCGGCGCCACCACGTTCATCACCGAGTACGCGCCCGACAAGCGCCGCGGCTTCTACGCCTCGCTGCTCGACCTCGGCTCGTACATGGGCTTCGCGATCGGCGCCGCCTTCGTCTCGATCCTCCAGCTCACCCTCTCGGCGGAGACCATGCAGGGCTTCGCCTGGCGCATCCCGTTCCTCGTCGCACTGCCGCTGGGGCTCATCGCGATCTACTTCCGCCTCAAGATCGAGGACACCCCCGCCTTCCAGGAGGCGCAGGATGCCGCCGCGCGCGCGTCCGACGAGGCGCAGGCCGCGGCGGATGCGCCGAAGGGCGTGCTCGCCCTGATCCGTGCCTACTGGCGTGAGCTCCTCACGGCGTTCGTGCTCGTCGCGGCTGCGAACACCGTCGGCTACGCGCTGACCTCGTACATGCCGACCTATCTGACCGGAACCCTCGGCTACGACGAGGTGCACGGCACGCTGCTGACGCTGCCCGTGCTGGTCGCGATGGCCCTGTGCATCCCGCTCACCGGCAAGCTGTCCGACCGCATCGGTCGCAAGAAGGTGCTGTTCGTCGGCTCGATCTCGGCGATCGTCCTCGCCGTCCCCGCGTTCCTGTTCATGATGCACGGCGAGATCTGGTCGACGCTGCTCGGCCTCGCGCTGCTGGCGTTCCCGGTCACCTTCTACGTGGCGAACCTCGCCTCGTCGCTGCCCGCCCTCTTCCCGACGTCATCGCGGTACGGCGGCATGGGCATCTCCTACAATCTGGCCGTCGCCCTGTTCGCCGGTACCGCACCGGTGGTCATGGAGGCACTGGTGCAGATGACGGGGTCGTCGCTCGCACCGGCCTTCTACGTCATCGGGACGTCGATCGCCGGCTTCATCGCGGTCGTCGTGCTTAAGGAGTCGGCGCGGCGTCCGCTGCCGGGTGCCATGCCGAGCGTGCAGACGCACGAAGAGGCTGTCGAGCTGGTCGAGACGCAGGAGGACAACCCCGACCTCGATCTGGACGAGCTGTTCCCCGAGCGTCTCGCCGATGCGGATGCCGAGGGCGAAGGGGCTGCCGAGAAGGCGTGAGTCGAGGGGGAGTCGGGCTACTCGCCCGCCTCCCCCTCCGACTCCTCATGCGAGCGGATGACGTCGCGCAGCTCCTGATCGAGATCGCTCGCCTCTTCGATCGCCGAGGTCATCCCGGCGAGGAACCGCGTCACGACGGCGCGCTCCCTGTCGCTCATCTCGTCGACGAGCGCGAGCATCCGACGGTGCATGGCGCCGAGAGTGTCGCGCACCTCGTCGTCACTGCTGACCGTGGGGACGACGACGCCGGCCCGCCTGTCGGTGGGGTGGCGCTCGCGGCGGGCGTGCCCGCCCTTCTCGAGCCGGTCGATCAGGGTCGTCGTGGACGCCGTCGAGATGTCGAGCATGCGAGCGATGTCGATCGGACGCACGATGCGACCCGCACGCTGTTCGCGCAGCAGGAACCGCAGGGCGACCAGATCGGTCTCGTTCATCTTCATCGAGACGCGCGTGCGGGCACGCATGGCCGTCTCGGCCGATCTGTAGCGACGAAGCAGATTCAGCACGTCGACGGTGCTGGCTGATTCGGCGTCCGGATACCAGTAGCCGGAACGGGTGAACTCTTCGGAGTTCTCCATCACGCCACCTCCTCGTCGGTGCTCAGAGCCTCATCGGCGCAGGCCTCTATCTTGGCACCCACGCCGAGATACTGCGTACAGATATATAGCTAGCTCACCTGGTTACGTGGCTTCCGAGTAGTAGCATGGAAGTTTCAGGGGGTGTCGCATGAAGATGAATATCCACGTCCGCACGGCGAAGACCGACCTGGTCGCCCGTGTCGATGAACTCCGCCGTGCCGAAGCGCAGCTCGCGCGACGACTCGCGGCGGTCCGCGCCCCCAATGACACCGACCGCGAGGCCATGCGGTACATCGTCGATGCCCCGGACGATGCGCCGGCGACGCCCGGAGGGCTCGCGGCCCACCTGAACGTGAGCACGGCGGCGATCACGAGCCTGCTGCGTCGTCTGCAGGAGCGCGGGCAGATCGTGGTGGCGCCGCACCCCGACGATGCGCGCTCGAAAGTGCTCCGCGCCTCGCTGCGCGATCTCCACTCGCCGGCCGACGAGCTCACGCAGAGGGTCGAGGCGATCGCGAGCGAGTTCACCCCCGAGCAGACCGAGGTCGTGGGCCGCTTCCTGCGTCGCCTGATCGAGGAGATCGGCGAGATCCCTTAACTCCGGCTTTCGTTTAGCTAGGTAACCTAGTAATCTATCTATCAAGCGAAGTCTTCGCCTGAAGGAGAGATCATGGGCCACCTGACCTACGGAAACACCGCCGAGCACATCGAGATCGATGACCGCACGCTCACCCATCTGCGCATGGTGGCCATGACCAAGCTGCGACGGAACGAGTCGTTCCCGCTCACCCTGGCGATGGACGACGGCGCGGTCGAGACGCTGTGGGTGCACGCCTCCATCCCGCTCCGGATCGCCATGGATCGGCCGTCGGAGATCGACCGTGCGCTGGTCACCGCCATGATGAACGCCGCGGGCTCTGCGGGGGGACTCGACCTGACTCGCGACGAGTTCGCCGTCGCGGTGTCGGCGCGACCGCCGCTGCACGCCATGAGTGCGTGACGGGGGATCGGGGGATGGCGCAGACGCGGCGCGGGGGTCGTCGGGGTAGCGCGTCTCGGTGAGGGCGGGCGTGCGCGAGAGCGTGTAACGTCGTCGACATGACGACTGTCGAATCGATTCGATCCGCCGCTCCGGATCGCGCAACGACCCGAGCGCGCATCGCCGTCTCGGCGTTGTTCTTCACCAACGGGGCGCTGTTCGCCAACATCCTCCCGCGGTACCCCGAGATCAAGACGGCCCTCGAGCTCGACAACGTCGGCTACGGCCTCGCGATCGCCGCCTTCCCCGCGGGGGCGATAGCCGCGGGCCTTCTATCCGCAGTGCTGATCCGCCGGCTCGGATCGGCGCGCATCGCCGTGTTCGGAACGATCGCGACCGCCCTCGGACTTCTCGCCGCGGCGCTGTCGCCCACGGGCATCCTCTTCGCGGTCGCTTTGCTGTGCGGCGGCGCCTTCGATGCGATCACCGACGTGGCGCAGAACGCCCACGGCCTGCGTGTGCAGCGTCGGTACGGTCGGTCGATCATCAACACCTTCCACGCGATCTGGTCGATCGGCGCAGTCGTCGGTGGCGGAATGGCCGCGGCGGCCATCGCGCTGCAGCTGCCCCTCGGCGTGCACCTGGGAATCTCGACTGTGGTGTTCGCGGCGGTGGCGCTCACGGCGCTGAGGTTCTGCCTGCCGGGACGCGATGAGGAGGCCGACGCCCGGGCCGTGGCCGAACCCGCAGAGGTCGCATCGTCGGTGCGCCGCGGTGTCAGCCCGCGGATCGTGCTGATGGTGATCGCTCTGACACTGATCGCCATGGCCGGAGCGATCGCCGAGGATGCGGGGAACTCGTGGGCGACCCTCTATCTCTCGGAGTCGCTCGGCGCCGCTGCCGCGATCGCGCCGCTCGGTTTCATCGCCCTCGTGGGCGCGCAGTTCATCGGGCGGATGCTGGGCGACGGGATGACCGACCGCTTCGGACAGCGAGCCGTGGCCGTCGTCGGCGGCCTGATCGCGGCGGTCGGCATGACTCTCGCGCTGATCTTCCCCAGCGTCCCCGGCACGATCGCGGGCTTCGCGGCCATCGGCTTCGGGATCGCGACCCTCATCCCCGCCGCCATGCACGCCGCCGACGAGCTGCCGGGGCTGCGCCCGGGGGTCGGTCTGACCGTCGTGTCGTGGTTGCTGCGGCTGGGCTTCCTGCTCTCCCCGCCGGTCGTCGGATTCATCGCCGACACCCAGAGCCTGCGGGCCGGGCTGATCGTCGCGCCGGCGGCGGCTCTGGTCGCGGTGCTGCTCGCCGGGGCGCTGGCGGCGCGCACGCCGAGGTAGTCCCGGACGTCCGGGATCCGGGCTGCTGACGTGTCGACCCTGGGCCCGGATGCAGGAGCGGGGCACGGATGCAGGGCCGGGTGGCCCGTCTTCTCCTGCATCCGTGCCGGCGTCCTGCAAACGGGCCCCGGGCCACCGGTATCCGCGACTCAGAGGGCGGTGTAGCCGCCGTCGACGAGGTGGTAGCTGCCGGTGATGAAGCTCGCGGCGTCGCTGGCGAGGAACGCAATGAGGTTCGCGACCTCGTCGGCCTGGCCGAGGCGTCCGATCGGGTGCTTGCTGACGAGGAACTCCTTCGCCTCGTCGCCCATGGTCGCGAGCAGCGGGGTGTCGATGAATCCGGGACCGACCGAGTTCACGCGCACGCCCTGGGCGGAGTACTCGAGGGCGGCCGACTTGGTCATGCCGACCACCGCGTGCTTGGCCGCGACGTAGGCGGGGGAGCCGGCGAAGCCGACGCTGCCGAGGATCGACGCGATGTTCACGACCGACCCGCCGCCGTTGGCGAGGATCGACGGGATCTGCGCCTTCATGTTGCGGAACACGGCGTTGAGGTTGATTGAGATGACCTTGTCCCACGCGGCGTCGTCGTACTCGGCGGTGGGGGCGGACGCTCCGCCGATGCCGGCGTTGTTGACGCCGATGCGCAGCGGGGCGAGCGAGTTCGCGAGCTCGACCGACGATGCGATCCACTCGACGTCGGTGGCATCGCCGACGGAGGCCTCGGCGATGCCGCCGGCGGCGCGGATCTCCTCGACCACTGCGTTCGCGTGTTCCGCGTTCAGGTCGTTGACGACGACGGATGCGCCGTTCCGGGCGAGCAGCAGAGCGGTCGAACGACCGATTCCGCTTCCCGCTCCCGTCACGATCGCCGAGCGGTTCGAGACGTCGTACTGAGCCACGGGTGGCTCCTCTCCTGGACGGTCGCGGTGCCGGGAGATCTTCTCGGACGGTCCGTCCTCCTCTCCAGGGTACGCCCGTCGCACATGGATGGATGCGCGTGAATGGAATTCTCCGGATGTCGACTTCTCTTCCCGGATGCAGGTTTGTTAGCCTTACCTAACCGGCCCCGCCGCCTCCCCCGCAGATCCCCGAAAGGTCTTCGCCGTGCCCGCACGCCTCCGCCGCCCCCTGTTGTCCGCCCTCGCCGTCTCGGCGACAGCCGTCCTCGTGCTCACCGGATGCTCCGCCCCCGACCCCGCGCCCGCCGATGCCGCGGCCTCCGGCGAGTCCGCCGGCACGCACGCCGTCGAGCACGCGCGTGGGACCACCGAGGTCCCCGACGACGTCGAGCGCGTCGTGACCCTGGAGCCGCTGGAGCTCGACACCGCCGTGGCCGTCGGCATCACGCCGGTGGGTGCGGCCGTCGCCTCGAACGTCGCGAGCACCCCGGCCTACCTCGGAGTCGACGGCGTCGAGGGTGTCGGCACGGTGCCCGAGCCCGACCTCGAGGCCATCGCCGCGCTGAAGCCCGACCTGATCCTCGGCACGGAGGCCCGCCACTCGGCGCTCTACGAGCAGCTCTCGGCCATCGCCCCCACGGTCTTCATCGAGACCCAGGCCGACCCGTGGCGCGACAACGCGCAGCTCATCGGCGAGGCGCTGAACCGCGAGGACGAGGTGTCCGACCTGCTGACCGCCGTCGACGAGCGGTGCGAGAGCCTCAGCGACGAGTACGCGGTCGACGGCGAGACGGCACAGCTCATCCGTCCGCGCGACGAGACGACCCTCAGCCTGTACGGTCCGGTGTCGTTCGCGGGCAGCCTGCTCGAGTGCGTCGGCTACACGATCCCCGACCAGGACTGGGCCGACGGTCTGCAGGCCGACATCTCGCCCGAGAACATCGTCGACGCGGCGGCCGACAACGTCTTCGTGACCGCGGCCGACGTCGACGACGAGTCGGCGATCCCCGCCGCGCTCACGCAGAACGCCGATGCCTTCGGCCGGGTGACCCTCGTCGACACCGCCTACTGGGTCTCGGGCGTCGGACCGAAGGGCGCGCAGGCCGTGCTCGACGACATCGAGAAGTACCTCGAAGCGAACCGGTGACCGCGGTCTCCGCGGCGGGACCGACCGCGGCCCCGCTGCCGCGACGTGCGGCACGGGCAGCGACAGGCACGATCGTCCTGTGCGGCGCTCTCGTGCTGGCCGTGCTGCTCTCGCTCACCGTGGGCGCGAATCCGCTCTCGCCCGCCGCGGTGTTCGACGCGATGGCCGGCCGCGGCACCACCGAGACGAACTTCGTGCTGTTCGAGCTGCGCATCCCCCGTACCGCGGTCGGCCTCGTCGCCGGAGCCGCTCTGGGCGTCGCCGGCGCACTCGTGCAGGCCTTCACCCGCAACCCGCTCGCCGATCCCGGCATCCTGGGCGTCAATGCGGGAGCGGCGGTGGCGGTCGCGCTCGGGGTGGCGTTCCTCGGGCTCCGCGATGCCTCCGAGTTCATCTGGCTGGCGTTCCTCGGAGCGCTCGTGGTGACGGTCGCCGTCTACCTCGTCGGGTCGGCCGGCCGCGGCGCCGCCGATCCCCTCCGGCTCACCCTGGCGGGGGTGGCGCTCGGGGCCGTGCTGTCGGGCATCACCACCGGCCTCACGCTGAGCGACCCGGACGCGTTCGACGCGATGCGCAGCTGGAACGCGGGTTCGCTGCTCGGCAGCGGGCTCGACGACCTCGTCGCGGTGCTCCCCTTCGTGGTCGTCGCACTGCTGATCGCTCTCGTGCTGGCGGCGGGCCTGAACGCGGTGGGTCTCGGCGACGACGTCGCGCGCGCACAGGGCGCCAACGTCGTCGGCATCCGCATCGGCGTGATCGTGGCGGTCACCGTGCTGGCCGGCGCCGCGACCGCGATCGCCGGGCCGATCTCGTTCGTCGGGCTGATGGTGCCGCACGTGATCCGGTGGACGTTCGGGGTGGATCAGCGACTCATCATCGCGCTGTCCGCGGTGCTCGCTCCCGTGGTGGTGCTGCTCTCCGACGTTCTGGGGCGAGTGATCATCGCGCCGGCGGAGGTGCCCGTCGGCATCGTCACCGCACTGGTGGGCGCGCCGGTGCTGATCGCCCTCGCCCGACGCGGGAAGGCGCGTGCCCTGTGACCGTCCTCCGCCGGCCGCCCCTCCGCACGCCGTCCTCCCATCCGTCTCCCCTCAGAGCCCCCCGCCGCGTTCTCGTGCGGATCGGCCCGGTGGCGCTGCCCGTCCGGGTGCGCAGCCTGCTGGTCGCCGCGATCTCGCTGCTCCTCCTCGCCGTGCTGTTCGTCCTGTCCCTGGGCCTGGGGTCGTTCCCGCTCGCGCCCGATGAGGTGGTGCGCATCCTGCTCGGCGGCGGCGAGCCGATCGACCGCACGGTCGTCTGGGACTGGCGGATGCCGCGGGCCCTGGCGGCGATCGCGGTGGGCGCCCTGCTCGCGATCGCCGGTGCGCTCTTCCAGACCGTCACCCGCAATCCGCTCGCGAGCCCCGACATCCTCGGGCTGTCGAACGGGGCCTTCACCGGGATGCTGCTCGCTCTGGTCTTCGTCTCTGCCAGCCTGCCGGCCCGCACGATCGGGGCGCTGTGCGGCGGTCTCGCCGCCGCCGCGGTGATCTGGCTGCTCGCCGTGCGAGGCGGCGTGCAGGGGTTCCGGCTCATCATCGTGGGCATCGGCGTCTCGGCGATGCTCGCCTCGCTGAACACCTGGATGCTGCTGCAGATCGAACTCGACACGGCGATGTTCGCCTCGGCGTGGGGCGCGGGATCGCTCAACGGGGTGACCGCCGCGGGACTGGGCACGGCGGTGCTCTGCGCGGTGCCGTTCGTGGTCGCGGCCGCGCTCCTCCCGCCGCGCCTGCGTCAGCTCGACCTCGGCGACGATGTCGCCTCGGCGACCGGATCCCGCCCCGCGCTGGTGCGCACCCTGGCGCTGCTGATCGGCGTCGTCCTCGTCGCGGCGGCCACCACCGTCGGCGGTCCCATCGCGTTCGTGGCGCTGGCCGCTCCGCAGATCGCCCGCCTCGTCGCACGCACCCCGCATCTGTCGCTGGGCCTCGCCGCTCTCGTCGGGAGTGTGCTCGTGCTCGCCTCCGACCTCGTCGCGCAGCACGTGCTGCCCGTCGCGCTCCCCGTCGGCGTCGTCACCGTGTCGGTGGGCGGCGCCTACCTCGTCCTCATGATCATCCTGGAGATCCGCCGCCGTGCCTGACCTCGACAGCCCTCGCCCCGACTCCCGCCTGCACGCCGACGGGATCACGCTCGCGTACGACGGATCCCCCATCGTGCACGAGGTCAGCGTGGCGATCCCCGACGGCTCGTTCACCGTGATCATCGGTGCGAACGCCTGCGGCAAGTCGACGCTGCTGCGCGGCCTCTCGCGGCTGCTGCAGCCCGCGGAGGGCGAGGTCGTGCTCGACGGGAGGGCCATCGCGTCGTACCCGGCGAAGGAGGTGGCACGTCGGCTGGGGCTGCTGCCGCAGAGCGCGAGCGCTCCCGACGGCATCACTGTGACCGACCTCGTCGCTCGGGGGCGGTATCCGCACCAGAGCCTGTTCCGTCAGTGGTCCGACGCCGACGAGGATGCGGTGCGCCGCGCGCTCGCGGCCACCGGTACGACCGACCTCGCGGCGAGGTCCGTCGACGAGCTCTCCGGCGGGCAGCGGCAGCGGGTGTGGGTGGCGATGGTCCTCGCGCAGGAGACCGACCTGCTGCTGCTCGACGAGCCGACGACCTTCCTCGACGTGGCGCACCAGGTCGAGCTCATGGAGCTGTTCGCCGAGCTCAACGACCGAGGTCGCACGATCGTCGCGGTGCTGCACGACCTGAATCATGCGGCGCGATACGCCTCGCACATCATCGCGATGCGGGCCGGGCGCATCGTCGCCGAGGGCACTCCCGCCGAGGTCATCACGAGCGAGCGGGTGCGCGAGGTGTTCGGGCTCGAGAACATCGTCATCGACGATCCGGTCACCGGAGGGCCGATGGTGGTCCCGCTCCGCGTGCCCGCGAGGAAGGATGCCGGATGAACGCTGAACGACCGTGGGCCTACAGCGCCTTCCCCGTGGAGGTGCGTGCGACGCGTCGACTGAGCCCGGGGTTCATCCGGATCACCTTCGCCGGCGACGCTCTGGAGCACTTCGCGAGCTGGGGCACCGACCAGCGCATCAAGCTGGTGCTGCCGATGGCGGACGGCTCGCTCGCGGACTTCGGTCTGCTCGACGAGCCGACCCCGCATCCCTCCGACTGGTACACCCGCTGGAAGAGCCTGCCCGAAGGCGAGCGCAACGTGCTGCGCACCTACACCCCCGCCGGGATCCGGGCGGAGGCGCGCGAGCTCGATGTGGACTTCTTCCTGCACGAGCCCGCGGGCCCCGCATCGCAGTGGGCGGCACAGGCGGTGCCCGGCGACCGTGTGGTGATCACGGGTCCGGATCGACGGATGGGCTGGACGGGATACGGACTGCACTGGCATCCCGGTGAGGCGACCAGGTTGCTGCTCGTCGCCGACGAGACCGCCTTCCCCGCGGTGCGCGGGATCCTGCAGACGCTCGGCGAGGCGCACCGCGTCGACGTGATCCTCGAGTGCGCGGACCCGGCCGACGACATCGTGTCGGCGGATGCCGGTGATCGCGCCGACATCCGACTCGTCCGCCGCGCACCGGGCGACAGTGCGGAGCTGGAGCGGGCGGTGGCGCTCTGGAGCGACGAGCACGGTGAAGGCGTACGCGCCGATCCGGCCTTCTACGCCTGGATCGCGGGGGAGTCCGGGGCCACCGCCCGTGTGCGCCGCCTTCTCACCGCCGAGGCCGGCATACCGAAGGAGCGGGTGTCGTTCCTCGGGTACTGGAAGGTCGGCGGTCCGCTCGTCGGGTGACGCGGCCGAACCGCACACCCGGCGCTTCGTCCAGGCACGGCATCGGATCGTCATGGATCGCACGGGGCCGACGTCCTATCGTCGAGGGGATGACCACGTTCGACGACGCCCCGCAGACGCCGCCCGCACCGTTCACCGTCGCCGTCTCGGCGCCCCCGGCCGTGGTGCCCGCACCGCTCGAGATGGGTGACGACGACACGACCGCGGAGCGCCTCCAGCTGACCTCGCGCTTCGTGAGGCGGAACGGTGAGCCGTGGATCCCGGTGATGGGGGAGTACCACTTCAGTCGCGACCTGCCCGAGAACTGGGAGCGCGAGCTGCGCAAGATGAAGGCCGGCGGCATCTCCGTGCTCGCCACCTACGTGCTGTGGATCGTGCACGAGGAGGTCCGCGGCGAGCTGCGGTGGGACGGGCGGCGAGACCTGCGTCGGTTCATCGAGACGGCCGACAGGGTGGGGCTCCGGGTGATGCTGCGGATCGGCCCGTGGGCGCACGGCGAGACCCGCAACGGCGGCTTCCCGGACTGGTTGCAGGCGCTGCCGATCGGGCACCGCTCCGACGACCCGGCCTACCTCGCTGTCACGCGGCGGTGGTACGGCGGCATCGAGGAGCAGGTGCGCGGCCTCTTCCACACGTCGGAGAATCCCGAGGGGCCGATCATCGGCATCCAGGTCGACAACGAGCTCTACGACGACGGGCCGCACCTGGCGACCCTGCGCGCCCTCGCCGAGGAGGTCGGCATGCGGGCGAGCCTGTGGACCGCGACCGGGTGGGGCGGAGCGCAGCTGCCGCGAGGCCGCGTGCTGCCGGTCTACGCCGGATACTCCGACGGCTTCTGGGAGGAGTCGGACACGGGATGGCCGGACTTCGGAGAGATGCACTTCACCTACAGCACGGTGCGCGACGACCTCAGCGTCGGGGCGGATGTGCGGGCGGCGGATGTGCGGGGTGCGGCGGCCGATGAGGATCCGGATGCCGGTCTCGGCGCCGACGATCCCTGGCCGTTCGTGACGTGCGAGCTCGGCGGCGGCATGGCGGTGGCCTACCACCGGCGTCCGCTCGTCGACCCCGACGACGTGGCCGCCCTCGCGCTGACGAAGGTGGGCAGCGGATCCGCGTGGCAGGGCTACTACATGTACCACGGCGGCCTGCAGGTGCGCGGCGAGCTGTCGTCGACGCAGGAGTCGCAGGCGACCGGGTACCCGAACGACGTGCCGGTGCGCGACTACGACTTCTTCGCACCGCTGGGCACCGTGGGTGCGCAGCGCCCGCACTTCCACGCGCTGCGGCAGCAGCATCTGCTCCTCGACGCCTTCGGCGCAGCGCTCGCTCCCGCCGCGACGACGATTCCCGCGCGGATCGACGGGGGTCCTCGCTGGGCGGTGCGCAGCGACGGCGCGCGCGGATTCCTGTTCCTGAACAACCATCAGCCCGCGATCGCCGCACTGCCCGACCTCGACGGGGTGCACTTCGACGTGCGCCTCGGCGACCACGCGATCACCGTCCCGACCGCGCCGATCGCGGTGCCCGGCGGTGCCTACGCGGTCTGGCCGCTGCGTCAGGCGTACCCGGGCGTTCCCGCGCTCACGGTCACTGCGCAGCCGATCACGCAGATCACCGACGGCGACCGCACCGTCGTGCTGTTCGCGGCGAGCGAGGGGATCGACGTCGAGCTGCAGCTCGAGGGCGTGGATGCCGTCGAGGTCTCCGGTGCCGAGGTCCGCGTGGAGGATGAAGTGGTCCGCGCCGTCCCGTCCCTGCCCCCGGGGCTCGACTGCGAGGTTCGTATCGGCGACACGACCCTGGTGTTCCTCGACCGGGGGACCGCCGAGAGCGTGTGGCGAGGCGACGTCGACGGCCGTGACACCGTGATCCTGTGGCCCGGCGGCGGATGGTTCGACGACGACGGATTCCGCGCCGTGCTCGATGACGGGGCAGGCGTCATCGGGGCGTTCCCCGCGCTGCGGGACCTCGAGCTCGCGCCGCTCCCTGCGGAAGGATCCGTCTTCCGGCGCTGTGCGGTCGCGGCCGGGCCTGCTCCCGTGTCGCTCGACGTGCCGGACTTCGACGCGCGCCCGACCGCGCCGGTGCGCACCGGGGGTCCGTCCGGCAGATTCTCGGCACCCACCGACGACGACTTCGCGGATGCCGCGACGGTCGAGGTGCACCTCCCGCGAGGCGCCCTCGAGGCCGGCAACGGCGAGCGGTCGGTGCTGACGCTCGACTGGACGGGAGATGTGATGCGGGTCATGATCGGCGACAGCCTGATCGCCGACCAGTTCTGGTACGGACGACCGTTCGAGATCGACCTCACCCCGCACCGCGAGGCGCTCGCCATGCAGCCGCTGACCCTCCGGGCGTTCGCCTGGGCTGCGCGCTCCCCCGTCTACGTCGACCCGCGGGTGCGGCCAGGCGGCGGCGAGGACGTGCTGGAGATCCGCTCGGCGGTGGTGCGTCGCACCGCGACGGCATCCTTCCGCTGAGCGCGCGTCACCCCTTGTGCTGGGCGCGGTAGGTCGTGGGATTCATGCCGTGCACCCGGCGGAAGTGCCGGGAGAAGTAGAGCGGATCGCTGTAGCCGACCGCTGCGGCGACCTCGGTCACGGTCGACGACGTCGTGTCGAGCAGGGTGCGCGCTCGCGCCATCTTGACGGCGGTGTGGAACGCGCCGGGACCCCCTCCGGTCGCTCGCCGGAACATCGCGCTCAGGTGCGACGACGACAGCCCGACCATGCCGGCGAGCTCTGCCACCGGGATGTTGCTGTCGACGCGGGTCTCGAGGAACCGCATGGCGCGCTCCAGCGGTGAGCCCTCGGCGGGGAGGATGCTGTCGGCGGCGAGGCGCGTGAGCAGGTGCCACGCCACCCCCGAGGCCGCGAGCAGCTGCGCGGGTGACACGCGTCGTTCGAGGTGTCCGACGAGCTCGTCGAAGAGCGCGACGGCACCGTCGACGGCGCGCAGCCGGGTGAGCGGGCGGGGGATGCCGAGGAGGGGGCCGGTGAGCTCGGCCACGTCGGTGCCGCGCACGTGCATCCACCAGATCGTCCATGGATCGTCGAGCGATGCCCGGTAGTCGTGCGGCACCCCCGCGGGGATGGTCACGCAGGCGCCGGGAGTCATCGGATGCTCCTCCTCGCCGAGGCGCACGGTCCCCGAGCCCGCGACGCAGAGGATCACGATGGTTTCGGCGGCTCCACGCTCGCGGATCCGGCGATGCCCGGACGCGGCGGGGAAATACCCCGCGTCGGTCACCAGGAGCCTGCGGGTGACGGCTCGCGAGAGCGCCGCCTCGATCTGGGGTCGCGGCACGACGCACAGTCGCTGATTACGGAAGCCGTCCGGCCGTCCGCTTCGCTCGAGTGGTATCGCTGTTTCGTCCATGATGTTCCTCGATCTCACCATAGCTCCGCTCGCGCCGCCTTCGTAGCCTCGGAGGTGACCCGCCGCATCGGAGGCGCATCGCCGCCGGGAGCCGCCGCAGGTCATGACGAGGAGGCCGACGATGATCGAGGAACAGACCTCCGCGCACGCGGATCACGAGACCCTCGTGCTGCCCGCGGCGCCCGCCGAGCTGCAGGACGCGCTCGAGCGCGGCGAGGCGGTGGCCTGGCGGCAGCCGCTCGCGATCCGCACATATGAGGCGGATGCGCCCAGCGTGTACCCGATGTACCTCAATCAGCGCGTCTACCAGGGGTCGAGCGGGCGGGTCTATCCGCTGCCCTTCACCGAGAGCATCGCCGACCAGGCGGTCGTCCGCGAGTGGGACGCCGTGCACCTGGAGAACGAGTACGTGCGGCTGGTCGTGCTGCCGGAGCTCGGCGGTCGCATCCACGTCGGGTACGACAAGACGAGCGACTACGACTTCTTCTACCGCAACAACGTCATCAAGCCGGCCCTGGTCGGTCTCGCCGGGCCCTGGATCTCGGGCGGCGTCGAGTTCAACTGGCCGCAGCACCACCGCCCCGCCACCTACCTGCCGGTGCAGACCTCGATCGAGGTCGATGAGGACGGCACGGTGACGGTGTGGTGTCACGATCACGATCCGTTCGCCCGCATGTCGGCGCAGCACGGTGTGCGGCTGCGCGCGCACAGCTCCGTGGTCGAGCTCGCCGTGCGCCTGCACAACCGCACGGACGAGCGGCAGTCGTTCCTGTGGTGGGCGAACGTCGCGGCGCGCGTGCACGACGACTACCAGTCGTTCTTCCCGGAAGACGTGGGCTACGTCGCGGACCACGCACGTCGCGCGCTGACGCGGTTCCCCGCCGCCGATCGCGAGTACTACGGGGTGGACTACCCGGGGCGTGCCGCCGAGCATCCGGATGCCGATCGCATCGACTGGTACCGCAACATCCCGGTGCCGACGTCGTACATGATCGTCGACAGTGCCCAGGACTTCTTCGGCGGGTACGACCATGCCGTGGGGGCCGGGTTCGTGCACTGGGCCGAGCGGCGGGTGTCGCCGGGCAAGAAGCAGTGGACCTGGGGTGATGCGCCCTTCGGGCACGCCTGGGACGCGCAGCTGACCGACGGCGACGGGCCGTACGTCGAGCTCATGGCGGGCGTCTACACCGACAACCAGCCCGACTTCACCTGGATCCTCCCCGGCGAGACGAAGGTGTTCACGCAGTACTGGTACCCGATCCCGGGCATCGGCGTCGCCCACCAGGCGACACCGGATGCCGCGGTGCACGTCGAGCGTGAGGGAGAGATCTCGGCCTCGTTCGCGGTGACCGCACCGCAGGCGGGGGCCACCGCGCGCATCCTCCGCGGCGACGAGGTGGTCGCCTTGCGGACGCAGGATCTCGTGCCCGGTGTGCCGCTCACGGTCACGGCGGAGGGCGCGGGCGGATCCGGCCCGGGTGAATTCGGTGCGGGCGGGATCGATGCAGGCGACGACGTGCGAGCGGAACTGCTCAGCGCCTCCGGACAGGTGCTCGTGCGCTGGACCCCGTCGGTCGCCGCGGCCGAGGAGCCGTGGGTGGCCGAGGAGCCTCCGCTGCCCGACGACGTCGACTCCGTCGAGGAGCTGTATCTGACCGGGCTGCATCTGAGCCAGTACCGCCACCCCACGCGATCGCCGTCGGGCTACTGGAACGCCGCGCTGCAGCGGGATCCCGGCGACGTGCGCACCAACCTCGCCCTCGCCGACCGCGACTACCGGGCCGGCGACTACGCGCGCGCCCTCGAGCGGGTCGAGCGGGCGCTGGCGCGGCTCACCCGGCGCAACGCGAATCCCGCCGATGCCGAGGCCTTCTACCTGCGGGGCCTGATCCTGAGCCGGCTCGGCCGCCACATCGATGCCGAGCAGGCGTTCGGCAAGGCCGGGTGGGACGGAACCTGGGCGGCGGCGTCAGGGCTCGCCCTCGCCCGATCGCTCGCGTCGCGTCAGCAGAACCGCGCTGCGGTGCGTGTGCTCGACACCCTCGACGGCATCGTCGGCCACGACACCCGCAGGATCGCGCTGCGGGCCATCCTCCAGCGGCGGGCGGGCGAGCACGCCGCGGCCGACGCACTGATCGCCGACGCCCTCGTCGCCGATCCGCTGGATGCGACCCTGCGGGTGCTCGCCGGACGCGAGATCGCACCCGATGCGGGCCTGATGCTCGACGTCGCACGGGACCTGCGCGATGCGGGCGCCCTCGACGACGCCCTGCGTGTGCTCGGGGATGCGGCGGCGCTGCCCGTGACCGCGAGCGGCAACATGCGGCCGATCGCCCACTACGTCGCGGCGCAGATCCACCGCGCGCGGGGTGACGAGACCCGGGCCGCCGACGAGCGTCGCCGCGCGCGCGAGGCAGACCTGACCTGGGCGTTCCCGTTCGGGCTCGACGCGCTCGATGCGCTGGAAGCGGCGCTGGCGGTCGACCCGGACGATGCGGTCGCCCACTCGCTGCTCGGCATGCTGCTGTACGCCCACGGCCGGCGTCACGCAGCGACCGCGCACTTGGAGCGGGCGATCGCCCTCGGGCGTGCGGATGCCGTGCTCCTGCGCAACGCGGCGCTCGCCGCCTACAACATCAGCCATGACGACGCTCGCGCGGAGGAGCTGTACGAGCGCGCGATCGCCGCAGCGCCGCGCGATGCCCGACTCCGTTACGAGCAGGATCAGCTCGCTGCCCGCGTGGGGCGCACCGCGGCGCAGCGTCTCGACCGCCTGCGCTCCGTGGAGAACCTGGTGCTGACCCGCGACGACTTCACGATCGAGTACCTCAGGCTGCTGGTGGCTGAGGGTGAGGCGGCACGCGCCCACCGCATCCTCATCGATCGTCGCTTCCGCCCGTGGGAGGGGGGAGAGGGACAGGCGCTCGCCGCATGGGATGCCGTGCACGACGCGCTCGGCCTCGCGCGCACCGATCCGCCGGCGTCGCTCGGCGAGGCCAGGGCGCAGTACACGCCGCCGGCCGCCCGCCGTGACGACGGCTCGACGGACTACTTCGCGACGAGTCTTCCCGAGCTGCTGCTCTTCGCCAGGGAGACCGGCGACGACGGGCGGTGACGAGCCGCAGCGACAGCCCCGGCATCACCGTCAGCGGTGAGCCTGGTTCAGAAGGGAGTGATCGAAATGAACATGAACGCCAGAAGTGGTGCCATGAGCGTCGCGAGTGCGATCGTGTTCAGCAGTCGGTGGTCGCGCAGCAGGGCGAGGTACTCCCGGAGCAACGCGCTGGGCAGGTAGTACCGGGCGGTACGGGCGCCGATCGCATGACCTGTGATGCCGAGTGCGCGCAGCAGCGTGGCTGCACGGAAGGCGTGATAGTCGCTCGTGACGGCCAGCACGGGTCCGGTGATGCCACGGTCCGCGAGGAGCTCTCGTGTGAGGGTGAGGTTCTGCTCCGTGGTGCGGGACGCGCTCTCGACGAGCATGCGCTCTGGTGAGGCGCCGATCGATGCGGCGAATTCGCGCATCGCGGCAGCTTCGCTGCGCGGCTCATCGTCGCCCTGTCCCCCGGAGAGCACCAGGACGGCGTCGGGGAAGCGTTGCAGTGTGGTGACCCCTGACCGCACTCGCTGTGCGAGCAGGGGCGGGACGCTTCCATCCGGCCGCAGGCCCGACCCCAGCGCGATGACTGCAGACGGGGCTGGAGCCCGTCGCGCGAGGCGTGCGTAGACAGCGGACCAGCAGAGATAGGCGACGAATCCCATCCCGACGTAGCCGACCGGACCGATGAGGAGGAAGAGACCGATCGCCGCTTCGACCCAGCCGCTCAGCGCCACGATGATGCCCGCCGCCAGTACGCCGAGCACCCCGACGCCTGCGAGTTGGGACAGCCGGTTGGCGAGCGACCCTCCCTCTCGTCTCATCATGACGATCCCGTTCGCGACCAACGCGCAGCCGAGGCCGACGCCGGCGAGCATGGGGACGAGCAGGAGCAGCAGTGCCCACGTGATGTCGCGGATCCGGTCGGGAATCGGAATCAGCACCGCGCCTGTGCCGACCAGGAGATCCACGATCGAGAGAAGCAGCGAGGTGCCGGCGATGGTGAGCAGGACACCCGGCAGCAGCCGCCGCGGATCGCGAGTTGCGAGCACGATTCCCGTCACTGCGAGAACGACGGTGAGGAACGTGGACATGGTCTAGACGGTACCCGGCAGCGTCTGGTGGCCCCGCAGGCGAGGGGGTGAAATCATCCGCGGGTAGGACCCGGATGCCCCGGCAGGCTGACGCGCGGGACGACGGCGGCGAGTGAGGGTTGACGTATGAGCACATCTCTGCGTAACCCCCTCCGCCCGTTCCTCGCCGCCGCTGCCGCGATCGCGCTGCTCCCCCTCACCGCCTGCAGCGTCGTGAACCAGAGCTTCGGTGACGCCTGGTCGGTCACCTATCAGGTGGTTGTGGACCGGCCCCAGGATGTCGAGCTCACCGAGGTCGCAGTCGAAGGCGCGGAAAAACGAGGCGCGTCTCCGGAGGTGACCGATCTGGGGTCCCAGACAGCTCTTGCCTCCTCTGGCGGGGAGGGGGCTCTCTGGGAGCGGGAGGTGATCGTGCTCGCCGGGGATGACGCACGGGTGAGCGCCACCCCGCCGTCCGGATCGATAGCCACGTGTCGCGTGATGATCGACGGGACGCGCGAGATCGCGACGGCGACCTCCGAGGCGCCGGGGGAGCCTGTCACCTGCAAGGTGGTCACCCCGGCCTTCGACTGACCCTGAACGTACGTCCATAGGTCTAGGAGTTGAGGTCGACGGCGGCGGCGACCGCGCGGGCCAGAAGCGTGGCCGTCCGATCGCGTGCGTCGTCGTCCCGATCCGTCAACCACGCTTCGGTGATGCCGTCGAGCCCGGCGAGGATGACGGACGCCCACGCCTCCACGTCGAATCCGGCCGGATGCCCTTGCCATCTCCGCAGCATCGCGGAGACGAGGTCCAGGTCTCGGGTTCGCTGATGGCGAGTGAGCGCGGCGAGATCGGGATCGGTGCGAGCGAGGGCCGAGAGCTCGCTCAGCGCGACGAAGTGATCGGTCTGGTCCTTCACGCGTGCGAGCTGCACGGTGAAGCTCATCGTCAGGGCCTCCTCGAGAGAGGAGGGCACAGGATCGAGGGTCGCCGCCATCGCCAGCGCCCGTTCGCTCTCGCGCTCGAGGAGTGCGTGGAGCAGAGCGTGCCGCGAGTCGAAGCAGTAGTGGAACAGCCCCTGCGGTACTCCCGCTGCGTCAGTGATCGCTCGGGTGGTCGCTGCCGCCACGCCCCGTCGGCTCATCACCAGAACAGCGGCATCCAGAAGCTGTTGGCGTCGCTCGACGAGCGGGACGCGACTGTTCGAAGACTTGACCGTCACGGGCGAGAGCCTAACGAAGATCCGAGAATGCTGAAGACTTGGTCGTATGACTTGGTCATGCGACCAACTACGACATACGATCGTGCTCACAGGACGCAGACACGAGAGCGGGGCGGATATGAAGAGGTGGATCATTCTGGCGGGGGCCATCGTGGCAGAGGTGATCGCGACACTCTCGTTGCGCGCCGCCATCGACAACCCGTGGTGGGCGGTGCTGACGGTCGGGGGATACGCGGCCGCCTTCGTCTCCTTGTCGGCGCTTCTTCGGATGGGTGCGTCGATCGGTGCCGTGTACGGAATCTGGGCCGCAGCCGGAGTCGCGCTCACTGCGGTGTTCGGTGCCGTGATCTTCGACGAGGCGTTCACGTTCGTCATCGCATTGGGCATCGCCGTCGTGATCGCCGGTGTCGTGCTCGTCGAGACGGGGCACGCCTCTGCACCCGAGGCGGCGGGAACGGCGGAGGTGACGAGATGAGCTGGGTGCTGCTCGCCGGAGCGATCGTGTTCGAGGTGGCGGCGACGCTCTCGCTGCGAGCGTCGGAAGGACTGCGCAAGAAGAACTGGATCGCGCCGATCGCGCTGTTCTACGGTTCCGCGTTCGGGCTGCTCACGATCGCGCTCGCGCAAGGGATGCCGGTCGGCATCGCCTATGGGATCTGGGCAGCCTGTGGAGTGGCGCTCACGGCTGTGGGCGCACGCGTGTTCTTCAAGGATGCGCTGACCCGCAGGATGGGGTGGGGCATCGGCCTCATCGCGGTCGGAGTGCTGATCATCGAGGTGGGAGTCTCCACGCACTGAGAGCGCGACGCTTGCGTCCTGCCGGCGACCCTGGCTACCGTGGTCGGGTGAGTTCACCCGAAGCATCCACGGTCGAGCTGCCGGCACGCCGGTAGCTCACACCCTCGACGTCGCCCCATCTGAGCGGGCGCCGCTTCGCGTTCCCTCTCGCATGTGTGAGTACTGGATGCCGGTCCGCCCCGACCGACACCTCACTTCGAAGGACTCACCATGCCACTTCTCATCGTCCTGCTCGCCGTCGCGGTCTTCGCACAGGGGACCTCCGAATTCATGCTCGCCGGTCTCCTCCCGGCGATCGCCGATGATCTCGCGATCAGCATCCCGCAGTCGGGACTGCTGACCTCCGCCTTCGCTGTCGGGATGATCGTGGGGGCTCCGCTCATGGCCGCGGTCAGCCGCCGATGGTCGCCCCGGATCGCGCTGTCGAGCTTCCTGCTCGTGTTCATCGCCATGCACGTGCTGGGTGCGGTGACCGACGATTTCACCGTCCTCCTGATCACCCGCGTCGTGTCCGCGCTCACCAACGCCGGCTTTCTGGCGGTCACTCTCTCCACGGTCTCGGCCCTCGTCCCCGCCGACCGCATCGCACGAACGCTCGCCGTCATCCTCGGAGGCACGACCTTGGCGCTGATAGCGGGAGTTCCCGGCGGCGCGGTCATCGGGACGCTGCTCGACTGGCGCGCAGCCCTGTGGGGTGTGGCCGTCATCTCCCTGCCTGCCCTCGTCGCCGTGATGCTGGCGACCCCGACGCGCTCCGTCGGTGGGCGACGACCCGCGGCGCTCGCGAAGGAGCTCGCAGCCTTGCGCCATCCGGCGTTGCTCATGCCGCTCGGTCTCGGTGCGCTGGTCAACGGCGCCACCTTCTGCGCGTTCACCTACCTCGCGCCTGTCGTGACGGAGTCCGCAGGCCTGCCGGAAGGGGCGGTGCCGGCCGTGCTGGCCGTCTTCGGGGTCGGCTCGTTCGCGGGGGTGTGGGTGGCCGGACGGCTCGGCGATGGCCACTCGGGCCCCATCCTGACGATCGGCGGAGCAGCGCTGCTCCTCGGATGGGGAGCGTTCGCGGCCCTGTCCACGATCCCGTTCGCGGTGTTCGCGTTCGCACTGCTCCAGGGGGCGCTGTCCTTCGCTGTCGGCAGCACGCTCATCGCCTCGTCGATCCGTGCCGCGGTGACCGCTCCCACCATGTCCGGGGCATTCGCGACGGCGTCCCTCAACATCGGCGCTGCCGCAGGCCCGATCCTCGGCGGGCTGGCCTACGCGACCACGGCCGGAGCGACCGGGCCGCTCCTGGTGAGTGCGGCGCTGCTCTGTGCCGCCGCACTCGCATTCGTGGTCTCGCAGAAGCTGTCGGAAACGACGTGAGATGAAGATGGTTGCCGTTCGTGTGAGACCGTATGGCGCTCTCGAGTTGCTCTTTGCCGTGACACATTCCTGATTACTGTTGCTGTCGTTCACATCGATGTGAACGCGTCGTCTGCCGCCCCGCGAACTGCAACACGCTCTCGGCCGGGATTCGAGCTGATGGCGAATCCAGCCGGGAGTACTCCCGATATTAGTACCTATGTCAACTTAGGTTGACTCTGGCGGTGCGGGCCACCCTCTCCCGGGGCAGTGTTTCCCACTTTCGTCGGCGCAGCCCGAGGGTGATGTGACGGGTCTGCTGCACGCGGATCCCTCCGCAGCGCAGCCCAGTTCTCATCACTGGGCCGGAACTGCTACGTTCCCTTCATGATGGTGTGGATCGTGTACTTGGAGGATGCTCCTGGTTTCCTCGGAGTGTTTGACGTCGAAGATGACGCGTACGAGTTCCAGGAGAAGTACGCAGCGGACAGTGGCCTGTCCGTTTTGCTGACACCAGTCACGGTTCCGTATCGGGCAACGGGCCTGAACATGGATCTCTACTCTCAGTAGGACCTGAGAGCGCGTAGCTCGATTCCATTGGCATTGCCCATCGTGAAGCGCACTGCAATTGATCAGAAAGAGGTAATTAACGATGAGGCACCTTCACTATCGCGGGATCGGTCTTCTTATCGCTGGGTCGCTGTTCCTCGGAACCGTGGCAGCCGGTAGCCCGGCCTATGCGGCCTCAGCGGGAAGCGATGAGCTCGACCTTCCGCCGCTCACGGCGACAAGTTCGGTGGACGTACCTGATGAGTACCTCGTCTACCCGGATGGAACACCCCTCCCGGCTGACGCTGTGGTGATGACGGATGCGGAGATGGATGCGCTCGGATCGGGCACGGATGTCAGCACTCCTGAATCGACGCCGGGTGCGACAGCGCGAGCGACGGTGGTAGGAAACTGCCACTTCGCGGTAGGAAACATGTGGAAACGATCTTCCGCGAAGGGTCTACCGTCCGGCGGTGTGGGCGCCAAGCCCTCCATCACAAGCTGCTGGGGCGCGGTTAAGAAGACGTACATCAGATCAGTCGTGTTCATGCACAACGGATGGCTGTGGGTTCCCGTGACTAACGCCGTCGAAAGTTTTGGCACGTGGAACATGGAGCAGAAGAGCGTCCTGTACGCGTGCAACGGGACCGGGCAGCACACGTTCCGCGTCGTCTCGTACTTCAAAGCCTCCGGGGCAAAAGATGTCATCGCTGCAGAAGCCGAACTGAGCTCCGGCGATTACAAGCTCCAGTGCGGTTAGAGGACTGCTCGATAGCTACGCGGCGACCATTGCCGCTGATCGCTGCCATCCTCGGAACGGGGCGTGGTGTTCGCCCGCTGTGGTCGGTCGCGCAGCAGAAGCGCCGTCGGGGCTGGGCAGGACTCCCCCAGGAGACCCGCCCTACCCCGGCTCGCACATCACAGTGCACCCTTCCCCACTGTCAGCGCGAGCGTACGCAGGGCTGGACGCCTCCCGCAGCCGCCCGGTTGCGCACCCACTCCGTGCCGTCCGTGATGTGTCCGCGAAGATCGACGCGCTGCTGCCTGAGCTGGTGAACTCGCGATGATGCCGAACATCACCCGCGGCGGCAGCATGCCCGGTCTGATCATGTACCTGCGTGGGCCGGGTCGTGCCCACGAGCACACCGCCCAGCACGTCGCCGGACATGACGTCATCGTGGAACTCGCGGGGCATCGTGCTAGCGAGGCAGGGGGACGCCGACGCCCTCCATGAAGGTCTGCGGGTTCACGTACTCGCCGTTCACCTTCACCTCGTAGTGCAGGTGTATTGGTGTTAACACCGCGTCGGCCAGAGTGACACGCCGAGTTGGTGTTAACGCCGCGATACGGTGCTGTGCCAGCTGGGGGAGTTACACGACGTTCCGATCGCATCAAGGGCGTTACGCGATTCCTGCGGAATCCAGCCAGGGCTGGCCATTGACCCACTCTCCACGCCGCGCAGAGGCGGCAAGTGCCAACCGATGCCGAGTTATCGGCTGGGAGCCGACAAGGCGGAGAGGATGACGAACGATGAGCGCACAGGTGACGGTCTATGGAGCTGAGGGCTGCTGGAAGTGCACGAACACGGCGAGAGCATTGGAGCTGGCCGGCGTCGTGCACCAGGTCGTCGACGTCGACGCTGCCGGCCTCTGAGACGAACTGCGCGATCGAGGCATCCGGGAACTGCCGTACGTCGTCGTTGATGGCGGCGATAGGTGGACCGGGCTACGGCTGGACAACATCGTGGAGCTGTGGCAGCTGACGCTCGCAGCGGCCGGCTAAGCGTCTCTGTACGTGACGGCGCTAGCCCATACCCATGTGTGGTGCGGGTACACGCTGAAGTGCGACCCCCAGCGCACAAGCACGGCATCACGCGTCCAGGCAATCGCTTCGGCCTAGACGAGCTGCGGCTCAGTCCACAGCACCTGGTGAGGAATCCACGCGGTCACCGGGATCGGTTCGCGGGCGTCCTGGCGCATCCCTGAGCTACTTAGCTCGGGCTCTGAGAGCCCCACAGGCCGCGCCTGGCGATCGATCTTGTCACTCGCCCGCGCGATATCCCCTTCGAGCAATTCGGGGTAGCGCTTGTTCTGACCCATGCGGATAATGGTAGTTCAGATATTCGAATTTTAGCGATCCACTTTAAGCCTATAATAGTAATTATGTCAGTCTCTGCATCGATGTCGCTGCGTCGCTCTACTCTGGGGGCATGCTCGAACTGATCCCTGCACGACTGCTCGTGGTAGACCTCGATGACACGATCTGGCACTGGTTCGATCCCTGGCACGCGTCCTTTTCAGCTCTGCTTGACGGACTGGTGAAGCAATCGGGGCAGCCCGAAGAGGACCTGGTCGCTGAGATCCGAACGATCCACCAGCGGAGGGGCACGTCAGAATATTCGTGGTTGATCGATGAGATGAAGACCCTCGAGTCTGCGGTGCCCTCGGGATGCTCGATTCGCGAGTTCTACGACCCTGCTATCCATGCTCAAAACGCCGCCCGACTGAATGGAACCCGGCTCCGACTCGGCGTCCGGGAAACCTTGGAGGATATTAAGGCGAGAGGAACGACGGTCGTTGCCTACACCGAATCACTCGAATTCTGGACTCGCTGGCGCATCATCACTAACAAGCTCGATGGAGTGCTAGACGAGTACTACTCCTCGCCCGACCATGATGCCCCGATCGGTTTGGAGCCGAGCGCGATCCGGCACGTCTCGGGGGACGCCTACGCTCTTACCCACACACAGCACCGACATGTAGCGGCTGGGATACTCAAGCCGGCACCTGCAGTGCTCGAGCAGATTATGGCGGACCACGCAGTCTCACCCGAAGAGACCGTGTACGTAGGCGACACGCTAATGAAGGACGTAGAGATGGCGCAGCGCGTCGGAGCGCTCGACGTCTGGGCTGAGTACGGTGTAAACCACCGGGACCCCCGATACGAATTGCTCCAGCGTGTGTCGCACTGGACGGACGAGATGGTGCAAAAGGAGCAGGACGAGCGCCCTGGAGTCCAACCCGAGCCGCGCTACACCTTGCGAGAGAGTTTCGCTGAGCTTCTGGGTATTTTCGATTTCGGGCCAACAGGGAGCAGGCGAACATGACCCAGGACTCCGAGCCAGAACGCACGATAGATCTCTGGAAGACGGTCGTGGGGGTGCAGCAGCACTTCAACGACATCGGTTGGCGGATCAGGTCCCTAGCAATTACGGCGCTTACCTTCACGCTCGGTGCTGCCTTCTTTGGGTACCTCAACGCAGAAAGTGTTTCGTTCGGTT
This sequence comes from Microbacterium sp. NPDC097977, assembly GCF_040302605.1. Taxonomy (NCBI): domain Bacteria; kingdom Bacillati; phylum Actinomycetota; class Actinomycetes; order Micrococcales; family Microbacteriaceae; genus Microbacterium; species Microbacterium sp. NPDC097977. The sequence goes on along the minus strand of NZ_JBEOUR010000009.1, from coordinate 44,887 downwards.
CGGTCAGCTTCAACCCCAGCGCACTGGTCCCGTTGCTGGGGCTGTCGATCTGGTTGCTGTTCTGGTTCGCCGATGGCGTGTGGTACCACCGGCTGCTCAAAGGCGCGCAGGCCGCCGCCACCCCGATCGAAGAATCCTTGAAGCAGCTTGGGATCGACGCTGGCCTCTCAACCGAGATCACCAAGGCGAGTCGAGCGGGATGGGGACCATTCACGGAGATGAACTCCACTCAAAAGCTCAACATCTTCTACGGGGCAGGCGTGGGCATATTGTGTCTTGTTGGCGTCGGAATCGCGCTGCTAACCCTTGAGGCAGGGCAGGGCGGCACGCTACAGCCAGTCCCGACGGTCAGTCCCACCCCGTGATTGGGCGAACGCCCGAAGCCATCCAGCGAGAGGCTGTCAGTTCGCCGTCCCGCCGAAAGACATGTCACGGATTCCGCACGTAGAGTCAGTGGCACAAGCCAAGGTGGACTCGTGGCTCTCGGCGCGCGTGATCCCCTCGCCACCGCGGCGCTCCGGAAAGCGTATGTTGACGACGTGACTCATATTGATGGTGTGGTGCGGCCACGGCGCGTGACGTCGGTGGAACTTGTCGGAGATGCTGCGGGAGTGCACATCAGTTGGAGGCTGGGCGAGCCCGTTTCAGCGCATCCCGTGGAGGACTTCGTTTACTCGGTTGCCGTCACAGGTAACCGGGGCAGCTTTGTGCGGACGTTCTCGGTTCGTTTCGTTGGAACGGAAGATCCAGAAGTAGTCGCTGACGTTCATGAACTAGTGCTCGCGGCGCGAGGTCCGAGCCGCGCGGGTGACGTGATCGTCGGGGCCGGGTCGGTGTCGGTCCAGTTCTTCGAGGTCGGGCTCGGCTCGGAGCCGCACGACAGCGCCTATGCCGGTTTTTGGGTGAATGGTGTTCTCGTGCAAGAACGACTGCCCGTCAGCGTCCTAGAGGGCTGAGCAGACAGGGTACTTATGTTAGGACGCGAGGCAGACACCTGCGTACGCGGGACCCGTATGGGCGCCTGCGGGGCGAGGGTTCTCAGTTTTTCGGCTGCAGGACGCTCTTCATCACGTCGGTAACAACCTTGGCGATGTTGGAGGTACCCCAGCTGAGGTCTCGAACCTCAATCACGAGCACCATGTCGTTGGGGTCGACATGCTTTTTGACGTCGTCGCGCACTTCGCCCGCGGTCTTGTTAGATCCCACGATCCACACGCTCTCGAGCGGCTTCATCCGCGGAGTATAGGTGAGCATGTGTTTCGTGATCTTGTCGTAATCCCGCTTGGGGCCGACGAGATCGTATGAGACTAAGTAGTTCGCCATCCTGCGGTCCTTTCGTAGTGCGCCTCAGGGCGCGGATGGCCAAACGATATACATGCCCTCCGACACTGGCCCGTGGGACAGGACTCATTAGCACCGACGGGTTCATCCTCGCGGCTGGGTCAGCTGATGGTGCTCTAGTGCCAACGCTCTACTAGATCGATGAGATGGTCACCGTCACTGTGACATCTTGTCCGGCACGATCTCGAGCTGCGCAGGTCCGAAAGGATGTAGGCGGGTAGCCGCCTGGCGATGGGAATGTCGGGAGCTGGTCGCATAGTGTGATGTTGTGCTCCGTGACTCCGATACGCCCGCCCCGCTCGATACGTCGACGGCGCGAAAAGCACGCGGAGCGTTCTTCACCCCCGACGGGATCACGCAGCACATCGCGCAGTGGGCGATCCGAACTTCCGCAGACTCCGTGCTTGAACCCAGCACCGGCGAGGCCGCTTTCCTGACTGCCGCTGTGGAGCGCTTGATCGCGCTCGGCGGGACCGAGCCAGTCGTGCATGGTGTCGAGATCCATGGACCGAGCGCACAGGCCGCGCAGGCCGTGGTCGCGGCGATCGGCGGCCGCGCGCAGATCACGGTCAGCGATTTCTTCGTCGTCGAAGCCACCCAGGCCTTCGACGCGATCATCGGTAACCCACCATTTATCCGTTACCAGGAGTGGACGGGTGATCAGCGGGACCGTGCCCGGTTCGCAGCGCTGCATCAAGGCGTCGCGCTCACGGGGTTGGCGTCGAGTTGGGCGGCGTTCGTGGCGCACGCCGCAGGGTTCCTGAAGCCCGGTGGCCGGCTCGGCTTGGTCCTTCCAGCAGAGCTGTTGAGCGTGAACTACGCCGCCCCGATCAGACGATTCCTGCTGGAGAACTTCGCCAGTGTCGAGCTCGTCGTCTTTGACGAGCAAGTGTTCCCTGATGCAGAGGCGGACACGGTGCTCGTCAAAGCCGATGGGTGGAAGCAAGCCCCTGCCGGTCACGCCTCGCTGCGACAAACCCGCAACGCCACGACGCTCGAGAAATTGGAATCCGGCACTACCTGGGCCCCAATCGACACCGCTGACCGGTGGACACCGATGGCACTGTCCGAGACGACCACGGCCGTCATGTCACGCCTCGCAGCAGATGACAGCTTCGGGCCGCTGGAAACGTACGGGGACACCACCCTCGGAGCCGTCACCGGAGGGAACCGGTTCTTCGCGCTCTCACCCGCGCGTGTCCAGGAACTAGGCATCCCTCGGCGCGACTTACTCCGCATCAGCCCCCCGGGGAGCTCACACCTCCGCGGGCTCGCACTTACGGACTCTGGCCTGACTCGCCTTGGTCAACGAGACCTGCCCACCTGGCTGCTCTGGCCAAGTAACACCCCAGCAGAGGCCACGCTCCGTTACATCGAGTTCGGACACGCCACCGGTGTCGACCAGGCCTACAAGTGCCGCGTCAGAAAGTCCTGGTGGCGCGTCCCCATCCTCGATGCCCCGGACCTCTTCCTCACCTGCATGAATGCCGACACGGCACGGCTGACCACGAACGCTGCTGGAGCGCGCCATCTAAACAGCATCCACGGCGTCTACCTGCGCGACGAGCTGCGAGATATCGGCCGCGAGGTACTCCCCGTGGCGTCACTGAACTCGATGACGCTGCTCTCTGCAGAACTCGTCGGACGCTCCTACGGTGGCGGAATCCTGAAGATCGAACCGCGTGAAGCAGACCGGTGGTGGATGCCCTCCCCCGCCATGCTCACCAAGCACCGTGATGCGCTTGCAGCGGTGAAGCCGCGAGTACAGAGACTCCTGCAGAGAAAGGATCTCCTCAGCGCCGTTGCACTCGTCGACGACATCCTGTTCCCAGGGGTGCTGTCGACGCTCGAGCTGAATGTCCTGCGCGCAGATCACCAGGCTCTGACGTCCCGACGCACGATCCGAGGACGCAGCGGCGGGCGGGGGCAGGCCGATGGCAGCTAAGCCGGACTCGTTCACCCCATTCGACGCCACGCTTGCTGCCGCGCTGCTCAGCGACCCGTGGACGCACGGTCCTGGACAGCAGCCGGCGTACGCACCGGACTACTCACTCGCCCAAAGTCTCCTCACTATTCCGGTCGCGGCGAACAAGGGATGGGCCAGCGGTGCTCTCGCCAACGGCGTTGACTCGTGGCTTGCCCACGAACTTCGCCGCGCCGGCTTTGGGCCCGACGAAGTTTGGCCCCGCGCAAACCGACCACGCATCATGCCCCGCGACATCGCCGTACTTCTGGAGAAGCTCCCCCGCGCGCTCTCCGACGAGGTGCGAGCAAAGCTCATGGCGATGCCGGTCGTCGCCCCGACGGACGCGAAGATTCTTGGCCGCGCCTACGACAAGCAAGTCGATGTCGCGATCGCCCGATGGGACCGCGGCCCCGAGCTTCTCCTCAGTACCAAGACCATGGTGTCTTCGTTCGGGAAGAACCTTAGCAACCGGTTCGAGGAGGCGTACGGCGACGCCGGCAACCTCCGCAGCCGCTATCCCCTCGCCGCCGTAGGATTCTTCTTCGTCCAACGCGACACCATCCTCACCCAAGAGCCTGATGCGTTCGAGAAGACCGTCGATATGATGCGCAAGCTCCGCGACATTGGCGGCGGCAACGGCTACACCGCCACCGGTCTTGCTCTCGTCAGCTGGTCAGACGAAGACCCAACGGTGAAGGTCGAACTCGACCGCGTACCCGAAGATGTCCGCCCCGAGCAGTTCATGACGAAAATGATTGAGCAGATTCTCGCCGCAACCTCAGTCACCCACCACGTCGAAGTTCGGAGCAAGTACGAACGACGCGAGATCCCCGTCGCCGAAGACGACACCGAGACTGGTCTGATCTAGGAACTTTTCTGAGTCCACCGACCCAGAGTCGAGAGCTCTTGGTGTTCAGAGCTCAGTTTCGTTCACGACGGCAGCGCTCTCGTCGCCGCTCTCCACCCCCCGGGCGCAGCGACACCTAGGCATTGCCCTCGAACACCTCATCGCCGCCTCCCTCGACGAAGCCGGAAGCGACGAGATCGGCCACGACTCCCGCCATCACGATGGGCTGTTCATGGCCGCGCAAACCGTTATCGAATCACACTTCAGAGACCCGCATTCGATGTCGTCGCCCTCGCCCGCGAACTGTCCGTCAGTGTTCGGACGGTCCATCGCACCTTCGGTCCTCCGGGTCACCGAAGCACTAGATTGCCGAACCGGTAGGCACGTAAGCCGCACCGGAACGGCCGTGTCGTGGGCTGCCGCTACGATCAGGGTGAAGTCATGAATCGGCTATCGCCGGTCCCCGGGTGGGGAAATCTAACAAAGGAGTTGCCATGGCAGAACCGCGTGCATTTATCAGTTTTGATTTCGATAACAACGAAGAGTCGCGGCGACTCTTTGCCGGGCAGGGCAAAGAGAATTCGCCCACGCCTTTCATCATCCAGGATTGGTCGTCGAAGTCGGCGTTGGAGGAGGACGAATGGGAGGAGAAGATCGCGGCCAAGATCTCTGCCTGCAACATGGTGATCGTGCTCGTTGGCCGATCGATGGGCAGCGCCTACGGAGTGGCGGCGGAGATCGCCATGGCGAAGAACAAGAACGTGCCAGTGTTTGGCGTGTACGTCGACAACGCGACGACGAGCAGCACACTTCCTTCCGGCCTGGCACGTAACCGTGTGATCTCGTGGACGTGGGCTGGCGTCGCCGCCGCAATCGACCAGATGATGGGCGAAGGCAAGAATGCCTAACAGGCGTCGTGCCCTAGTCATCGGAATCGACGACTACCCCGGTTCGCCGCTCTTCGGTTGTGTCAACGACGCGAAAGCGATTGCCGCGCTTCTTGAGGCGCATCACGATGGTTCGCCGAACTTCGAGGTAGTCCTTCGGACCTCTGATGTCGACTCGATCACTCGTGGGAGCCTTCGCGAGGATATCCAGCGATTGTTCGTGCCGCGTGACGCCGACGTCGCGCTCTTCTATTTCGCCGGCCATGGGACAGAAAATGATCTCGGCGGCTACATCATGACACCGGACTTCGCGTCCGGGGACGAAGGCGTCAATCTGTCGGAGATCCTGAGTCGAGCCAACGCTTCTCCCGCCAAGGAGAGCGTGATCATTCTCGACTCGTGCATGAGTGGCGCGCTCGGGGCTTCGCCGTCGGCGAATAACAATGCTGCGGCGGTGAGCGAGGGCGTCTCGATTCTTACTGCGGCGCGAGCCGGGCAGACTGCCGCCGAAATCAATGGCAACGGCATGTTCACTGAGCTGGTGTGTGCAGCACTTGACGGCGGCGCGGCTGACGTTCTGGGGAACGTGTCGGCGCCGGCCATTTACACGTACGTCGAGGAAGCGCTCGGCGCATGGGACCAGAGGCCTCTCTTCAAAGCTCATCTCGGGCAAGTCGAGTCACTCCGCAAGGCACTACCTGCGGTTTCCGTAGAAACACTGAGGCAGCTGCCGAAATGGTTCCCGGCGCCCGACCACGTGTTCCCCCTTGACCCTGAGTACGAAGACACCGAGCTGGGCCACGACCCGGCCAAGGTGGCAATCTTCAAGAAGCTCCAGAAGTGTCGTGACGCCAAGCTGATCGAAGCAGTGGATGAAGACTTCCTCTACTTCGCCGCCATGAACAGCACGGGCTGCAGGCTCACCCTGCTGGGCCAGCGCTACCGAAAGCTAGCTGCGGAGCGACGGATCTGATGGCGGGCGCGGAACGCATCGGCTTCACCGGGCACCAAGGGCTCACGCCAGACACGGAGGTTCGCGTCCGTGAAGAACTCGACGCGGTAATTTCCGCCGCGTCGGGTTTGATCGGGCTGTCATCGCTCGCGGAGGGCGCGGACCAGATCTTTGCGGACCTCGTGCTCGAACACGGGGGGGAGCTGCATGTTGTCGTTCCCGCGCTCGACTACGAGTCGACATTCGACGATGTGGGGCTCGCGAACTATCGACGACTCCTTTCCATGGCGGCTGCGGTCACTTGCCTCGACCACCAAGAGTCCAACGAACAGGCTTACTGGGCTGCCGGAAAATACGTCGTCGAACATTCGGATCGAGTGATCGCAGTCTGGAACGGCCAACCGGCCGTAGGACTCGGAGGAACGGCTGACGTAGTGCGACACGCTGAAGAGCTCGGACGGGTCGTGACGATCGTCTGGCCGCCGGGATCAGCGCGAAAGTAGGGGGTTGGCGACTTGACGGTTCGACCCAACAGGCTCTCAACGAGTCGAACCCATGCCGGCCGACGTCCCATCGAGAGCCAAGAGAACCGAATGTCGCAGCCCGGCTCTTCTGACACGCCCGACAGGAGTCGAACCCGCGACTTGGTGCTCTGTCGACGGTCGGCCGCGCGCGCAAGCCGGTCCCTCAGCGCTCCTGGCGGCCATGGGGGGCCTGGCGCTCCCGCGCGGGGCAGAGCTGCCCGTTTAGGTGGTTCGACATAAGCCCGATGGGGAGGCGACATACGGACGAGCCCGCCCGCGCCGAACGTGTCTAATAACCCTAGCCTTACGAGGCGTCTCGCCCGACCCGAGGCGCATGGAGCGAACGCACCGTAATCCCGCGCCGTCAGATTCTCATAACTACGTGTCGCAACCAGCGACTCGTCGCGTGCTACGCGATGTTAGTTATGAGACAGGAAGTGGGCAGGGGACGACGAAGCTCATTGGGTATGCGCGGGTGTCGACGAAACAGCAGTCCACTGACCGGCAGGAAGTGGACCTGCTCGCTGTCGGCATCCGACGGGATGACCTCTACGTTGATCGCGGAGTTTCAGGTGCCCGCGCCTCACGGCCACAGTTCGACCTCGCTCTCGCCGCGCTCGAGCCCGGTGACACGTTGATCATCACGACCCTCGACCGGCTCGGCCGCTCCACGCAGAACATGCTCGCGTTCGCGGACGAGCTCCGTGCCCGCGGCGCCGGCCTTCGAGTCCTCAACCTGGGCGGCGGCGACGTCGACACATCCACCCCAATGGGCTCGATGCTCTTCACCATCATGGCCGCGCTCGCTCAGATGGAGCACGAGATCAAACGTGAACGCGTCACCGACTCCATCGCCAAGCGACGAGCCGCTGGCCACGATCTCGGCGGCCTGCCGCAGCGGATCACTGACAGCCAGATCCGCAGCGCTGTCCGCCTGGTTGAAGCTGGCGAACCCGCCGCCCAGGTTGCTCGAGACCTAGGCATGTCTCGAGCGACGTTCTACCGACGGTCTCGAGCCCTCGCCGACTGATCCCTTCACAGCCGAGACATGACGTGTGAAAGCGTCTGTGGTGGCGGCACCCACGACCGCGCCGAAAAGAGGGCTGCCGAAGTTTCGGCGCGTTTTGGTTTCGGCAGGGGGTATCGGCAGATCGATCGTCGGCGTGTCGCGCACCTGACCGTCGAAGTCGACCAGTCCACCGAAAATGATCGCTTTCGGCAGGCCATGCGAACACCGAGTGGGGGGCAAACTGATGCGCAGTGGCGTGTTTAGATCGCGGATGTGAAAGAGCTCTTTGTCGTGACTCATCCCGAAGCAACCCATCACGTGGAACATCGCGTCGGAGGATGGTTCGACTCGGAACTGACGGAGCGCGGAGTCGAACAGGCTCAACGAATTGCATCGGCCCTCGCAGCGAGCGTGCAGCCGGACGCAGCCCTCTATAGCTCCGACCTTCGCCGGACCGCCCAAACCGCGGCTGCAATCGGGGAGCAACTGGATCTTCAGCCGATATGGCTGGCCGAGCTACGCGAGAAGTCCTACGGCGCCGGCGAGGGCAAGCGCGATGCCTGGTTCCGTGAGAGATTCGTGCCGCCACCGCTGGACGGCGAACGAATGGACCATGACGAAGGACTCGAAGGTGCCGAAACGAAACTTCAATGGGCGCGTCGCGTTTACGCAGGCATGGAGATGATCCTGTCCGACTCCCCTCGACAGAAGATCATCGTCACCCATGGAGGATCCGCGACCCTGGTCATTGCTCGCTGGATCGGCATGCCGCTCGATGCTCTCACCCACGCGAGTTTCAAGGTGGACTCCGGCAGCATCACCCGACTGGTTGAAGACGACTACTTCCACAACCGCACTGTCGCTCACCTGAACGACACCGCCCACCTCGGCTCATGAGTCACGCGGGTCCTGCAGAACACGGTGAGATCTGGCGACCGTTTCGAGCACGATTCGCGCCGAAAACGATCGTTTGCGGCGGGCATCCGAAGTGCTGGCGGAAAGCGCGACACGCGGTGCTTCCCCGCCGTACCCCCCCCCGGCGAAACCGTAGGGCACCGAAACGGATGGTGTGTCCGTTTTGCGCAGGGTCAGCCAGCAACAAGCGCCCCATTTTGAGGTCTACAGGTTCCCCCGTCGGACCGTCGTCGCTCGCGAGCCAGTCTGAACATCAGATTCGTCTGCGTGACCTGAGCCGGCTTCATCGCCATCCCGAGGGGTGGAGCATCAGGTCCGTCACACGTTGTGGCTCGCCCGCACGATCACGCCTCACACCGCGGACAATCTCCCAAGACCTGCTTTAGTCCGGACTCAGTCTGATCCAGCGGCGGGTAGTCCGATGTAAAGCGTCTAGTCCGATCTAAAGACGCGATTCACATCGACACTCTTGACATCCACCCCGCGCAGGCATAACGTACAACCAAATGGTTGCACAAAGAGAACTGAGCGAAGCGGAGGTCGACCGTGTGTTCCACGCACTGGCGACGTCGACCCGACGCGACATCCTGCGCCGGACGATCGAGCGGGAGCAGTCCGTCTCGACCCTCGCCTCCGAATACGACATGTCGTTCGCGGCGGTGCAGAAGCACGTGTCCGTGCTCGAGGCCGCCGATCTCATCGTCAAGCGCGCCGAGGGGCGCGAGCGGCTCGTTCGCGCGAACCCCGAGATGATCGCCCGCGCCAGGGCGCTCCTCGCCCGATACGAAGAGCTGTGGCGGTCGCGCATCGCCCGGCTCGACGACCTGCTGGCCGAGGCGCCGGCAGATCGACCGACCACCGAAGACAGCACCCGCACGACCACTGGAGAAGGAGACTGATATGCCTGTCACCGACGTCATCACCGATACCGAGAACCTCACCATGACGGTCATCGCCGACCTCGCGGCGCCCGTCGAGCGGGTGTGGGACGTGTACAGCGACCCCCGTCAGCTCGAGCGCTTCTGGGGTCCTCCCGGGTGGCCCGCGACTTTCACCTCGTGGGATCAGACGGTGGGCGGCCGCGCCGATTACACGATGCATGGGCCTCGCGGCGAGAAGGCGGCAGGCACCTGGGAGTTCCTCGAGATCGACCGACCGCACGGTTTCGCGGTCATCGACGCGTTCGCCGACGACGACGGGCATCCGAACCCCGACCTGCCCTCCATGCGCATGACGTTCACCTTCGAGCAGACCGCCGAAGGGACGCGCATGGTCAACACCAGCCACTTCGCGTCGGCCGAGGCGCTCGAGCAGCTCATCGCGATGGGCGCGATCGAGGGGACCACCATGGCAATGAGCCAGATGGACGCCGTGCTGCAGGACCTCCGCGACTACGCGCAGGGCAAGGGCACGCAGGTCACGCTCCTCGACGACGTGCACGTGCGCATCACCCGCCTCGTCGAAGGGCCGCGCGAGCTGGTCTGGCGCGCTCACAACGAGCCCGACCTCATGAAGCAGTGGCTGCTCGGGCCCGATGGGTGGGAGATGACCGAGGTCACCGTCGCCACCGAGGTGGGGCAGAGCTATCGCACCTCCTGGGCGCCGGTCGGCGACACCGAGGGGGAGCCGTTCGGATTCGAGGGGGAGGCGCTGTTGATCGACGCCCCGCGGCGGTCGGTGCAGACGGAGCGGATGGTCGGGATGCCGGTCGAGACGCTGAACGACCTGAACCTCTACGAGGAGGACGGGGCGACTCTCATCACCCTCTACATCGAGTACCCCGACAAGGAGACGCGCGACATGATCCTCGCCACCGGCATGGCCGAGGGCATGGAGACGTCGTACGCACGCCTCGAACGGGAGCTGCTCGCAGTCTGACGGGTGAGACGCCGAAAGACCGGTGGGTTCCCCGAAGGGATCGGCCGGTCTTCCGCGTTCCTGGTGCGCTTCTCCGGAGTCGGAGTCGGGGTCATGGGGCGGCGCGATCGCCGCCCCGCGCGCGCCAGGACGATTCAGCCCCCGTCGTCCTGCGGAAGGGGGATGTAGCCGTGCATGCTGGCGGCGCGCTTCAACTGCGAGAAGGTGGTGACGCCGACCTTGCGGTACACGGTCCTGAGCTGCGTCTTCACGGTGTTCACCGACACGAAGACGGCCTCCGCGGTCTCTCCGACCGTCAGTCCGCGCAGTCGTGCGGCCAGCACGACGTGCTCACGCGGGGTGAGCGAGAGGAACGGGTCGTGCACCCGGGATCCGGCGGTGCGGAGGATGTGTGCGGCGATCTCCGGAGGGAGGGACTCGGAACTGCTCTGCATCAGCGTCGGGATCTCGCGACCGTCTCCCACCGCCAGCGCGCTGTAGAGGTGTTCCCGGTTGGCGAGCGCCACCGCTGACTCCCACGTCCTCGACGCCGTCGGCACGCCGAGAGAGGACTCCGCGCCGGCTTTGAGGGCGAGCGCCGCGACCATGACCCAGGGCGACGCGGCCGGCGACAGCGTCAGAGCGGTGGCGGAGCGCTCGACGCGCTCGACGCGACCGGATCTGGCGTCGTCGGCGATCTTCCACAGCTCGATCATCTTCGCGCCGAGAGACGCCGGCGGAACGACGGCGCCGTTCAGCTCGAGACGTGCCGCGGACTGCGAACCAAGCTTCGCCAGCAGTCTGTGTCGGGCGATGGCGAGGAAGGCCGCGCCTTCTCCTCGCTCGGCGCGCTCGTCGGGCATGTCGGCGGAGGCGGCATCGATCTCGGCGAGGATGGTGACCGCATCCACGTGCGACCCGACCAGCAGCGCGCTGAGGAGCTTGTGAGCCGGCCAGCGTTCACGGGCGGGACGCAGATCGATCTGAGCGAGGACTCGACGTGCCTCGTCGAACTCGAACGTGCCGATCAGGAGCATGACCTCCGCGAGCTGCGCCGGCACGATGCTGCGCCCGGCCCACCACGCATCGCCGATCTCGGGCAGGCGGGCGAGCCACGCGCGTGCCTCGGTGTTCCTGCCGGCGAGTGCGTCGACCCAGGCCAGCGCTCCCGCCGCTCGTGCGCGGCCCATCTGATCATCGATCATCAGAGCGATGTCGTAACTGTCGACGAACTCCCGTCTGGCACCGTCCAGATCCCCGGCGAGCTCACGGACGTAGCCCCAGGCGTAGGTCATCTCGGGCAGCGCCTGCTGCATCTGCTCGCGGTCCGAGGACTCCGCCGCGTCGAGGAGCTCTCGCGCCTCGCGGGCCATCTTCTCGGCGGCGTCGTACTCGCCACTGGCGCGTCGCGCCGTCGCCCGGATGCTCAACTGCACGAGCTCATCGAAGACGCCGCGCGGTGGACCCGCGGGAGTCGCCTTGCGGAACCGCATCGTGTGCGCGTGATCTCCCGGGGCGATGCGGTCGAGGTAGCCCTTCGCCAGAGAGGCGCGGGGGTGAGCGACCAGAACCTCATCGGGCAGGGCCTCGAGCGCCTCCCTGGCCGACATCGGATCCTGTGCGAGGAGCTCCGTCCAGTTGCCCTGGATGAAGGAGACGAGGTCCTCCCACGCCTCAGCGGTGATCAGCGCATCCATCGTGATGCGCAACGATTCGGATCTCAGCGCCACGTTCTCGCCCCGTTCCTTATCCCACTTCGCAGCCTATCCGTGCCGGACAGGCCTATCTCCCCCGAAAAACGGGCCCGATGACATGCGGCTGCCATCGGACCCGCTCGCTGTCAGGCCGGTTCCATCGCCTCGGCGCCATCGCGCCGGCCGTTGCGCCGTCGGATCAGGCCGTATCCGATGAGGAGCAGCACCAGTCCCGCGACGGGCGCGGTCATCCAGAGCGCCATGCCGGTGGTGGCCAGGCCCGGAGGCACGATGGTCGTCTGCGTCCGGCAGTCGGGGTCGCTCGAGCCGGGGATGCAGTTGGCACCGGATCCGTCGGGAGTGACGACCACGTTGAGGATCTCGCCCACCTGCCGGATTGTGACCGAGTAGGTGACCGTCGCCGTCTCGCCCGGTGCCAGCGCGCCTGCCCAGGAGAGAACCGGCCGCGTGTAGACAGCCGAACCGGTTGCGTCGTCGTTGAACGTCGCGATCTCCAGCGTCGAGCTGAGATCGTCCGTGAACGTCGCCGGACGCTCCGTCGTGTACGCCACCTGTCCGGTGTTGGTCACGGCGATCGTGAACGTGACGGTGTCTCCGACGACGGCGACGGCTGTCGATGCCGTCTTGCGCACGTGGTACGCCGCCACCGGAGTGTCGGTGATGCATCCGTCGCTGGTCGCGCATCCGCCGCCGGGACCGTCGGGGACGACCACGTTCCGGAGGTTGCCGTCACCGGTCGCGGGTGCGTTCACGGTGACCGAGTACGTGATCGTCACCGATTCGCCGATCGCCAGGGGACCGCTCCAGCTCAGGGTGTCGCCATCGACGGTCGCGCCGCCGGTGGCGTCTCCGTTGTAGGTCGCATCGTCGAGCACCTCGCTCAGGTCGTCGGTGAAGGACGCGGCCGTGTCGTCGGTGTAGGCGACCTGGCCGGTGTTGGTCACCGTGATCGAGTAGTCGACCGTCCCGCCGAGCGTCACGTCGTCCACGTCCGCCTGCTTGACGACCGTGTAGGAGGCGATGGGAGTGTCGGTGATGCACTGTCCGTCGACGCACTCACCTCCGGGGGAGGAGGGGGCGACCACGTTGCGGAGGGTGAAGTCCCCGGTCACCGGGTCATCGACCGTGACGGAGTAGGTCACTTCTCGCACCTCGCCGACCGCGAGCGGTCCCGACCACGTGAGCGTCGTTCCGCTGACCGCGCCGCCCGGCGAGACGTCGTCGTTGTAGGCGGCGTCGTCGAGCACGCGGGAGAGGTCGTCGGTGAACGACGCCGGCTCCTCCGTCGTGTACGGGATCTCGCCGGTGTTCGTGACGGTGACGGTGTAGGTCACCACGTCGCCCGGCAGTGCCGATCCGGGCTGAGCGGACTTCGAGACCGTGAACGATCCGGAGGGGACGTTCGCGATGCACGCGGGATCCGTCGAGCCCGGTTCGCAGTTCCCACCGATGCCGGGCGGGGTGACGACGGCGTTCTCGAGCGTCTGGTCGCCTGTCGCCGGGTCGTTCACGGTGACCGAGTAGGTCACGGTGACCGTGTCTCCGACCGCGAGCGGACCAGCCCAGGTGAGGGTCGGCTCGTCGTACGAGACCCCGGCCCCGCTGGTGCTCACCGCGTTGCCGTCGTAAGCGGCGTCGTCGAGCACCTGCGACAGGTCGTCGGTGAACGATGCCGGCTGCGTGTCGGTGTAGTCCACCTGTCCGGTGTTGGTGACGGTGATGGAGTACTCGACGACGTCTCCGGGCAGGACGGCGGTGGCATCCGTCGACTTCTCCACACGGAGGGAGCCGATCGGCGTCGTCGTCTCGCAGGCGGTCGCGCACGACCCTCCGGGTCCGGTCGGGGTGACGACGTTGCGGAGCACGAAGTCGCCCGTCACCGGCTTGTCGACCGTCACCGAGTAGGTGATGTCGATGCTCGCCCCCGCAGCGAGCGGGCCGGACCACGTGAGGGTCGTGCCCGACAGCGTGGCGCCGTTCGTCGCATCGTCGTTGTACGAGGCATCGTCGAGCACCGCCGAGAGATCGTCACGGAAGGACGCCGGATCGGCATCCGTGTAGGGCACGGCACTGGTGTTGGTCACGGTGACGGTGTAGGTGACGGTGTCACCGGGCATCGCCGTCGCGGCGCTGGAGGTCTTGTCGACGGTGAACGAGGCGACCGGCGTGGTGGTTCCGCAATCGCCCTCGCCGCAGGATCCGCCGGGTGCATTGGGGACGACGGTGTTGGTGAGGTTCTGGTCGCCCGTGATCGGGTCGTTCACGGTGACCGAGTAGGTCACCTCGACCGTCTCTCCGACACCGAGGGGGCCCGACCACGACAGGGTCGTCTCGGTGAGTGCCGCACCTGCAGAGGCGTCGTCGTTGTACGTCGCGTCATCGAGCACCGCCGAGAGGTCGTCGGTGAAGGATGCCGGCGCCGCGTCGGTGTAGGCCACCGCTCCGGTGTTGGTGACGGTGATCGTGTACGTGACGACGGCACCGGGCATCGCCGTGTCGGCCGATGCGGCCTTCGCGACCGCGAACGAGGACACCGGCGTCTCCGTGACGCATGTCGCGTCCGGATCGCACTCGCCTCCGGGGCCGGTCGGCGTCACCCGGTTCTTCAGAGCGTCGTCGCCCGTCGCCGGGTCGTTCACCGTGACCGAATAGGTCACCGTGACCGTGGCGCCGACGTCGAGCGCACCGGACCAGGACAGCGTCTCGCCGGCGACCGTCCCTCCGGCGGAGACGTCGCCGTTGTACGAGGCATCGTCGAGAACCGCGGAGAGATCATCGGAGAAGGTCGCAGGGGCATCGTCCGTGTACGCCACCGAGCCGGTGTTGGTGACCGTGACGGAATACGTCACCACGCCGCCGGGCAGGACCGTCGCGACGCTCGCCGCCTTCGACACGGTGTACCCGCCGATCGGTGTCGTCGTGCACTGCTCGGTCGCGGGGTCGCACTCCGCCGGCGGGGTCGTTCCCGGGGGGACCAGGAAGTTGTCCGAGCGGTTGTCGCCACGCTCACCCGACGGCTTGACCTCGACCGTATAGGTGACTTCGGCGGTCTCGCCTGCCGGCAGCGTGCCGCGCAGCTCGAGGATGCCCTCGGTCGGCCCGTCGAGCGTCACCGAGTCGGTGTCGGACTCGGGGCTCCCCACGAGGGTCGCATCATCGAGCACGCCGCTGAGATCGTCGTCTCGGTTCACCGCTGCCGTCGTCGCACCGGTGTTGGTGATCGTGATGGTGTACGTGAGCTCCGTCCCCGACTGCACAGGACTCGCCGACGCGACGACGCTCTTCGTGTAGCTGATGCCGGTGATCGGCGTGCTGGTGCAGTTCGGGAGCTGGGTGTCGTCCGGGTCGCACTCCGGGTCGGTGGGCGGGTCCTCCCCGGTCGTCAGCAGGAAGTTGGTCGCCACGCTGTCACCGCGCTGCCCATCGGCGCGAACGACGACCTGATAGGTGACGGTGTACGTCGCGCCGGGCGCCACGCTCCCGGTGATGGCGATCTCGTCGCCGGTGCGCACAGCCGTCAGGTTCGCCGAGGTCGGCTCGCTCGCGATGTCCGCGTCGTCGAGCACGTGGATCAGGTGATCGGTGGCGTCGACCGTCGCTGCAGCCGCTCCGTCGTTCTTGAAGAAGAGGGTGTAGGTGAGGACTGTGCCGGCGACGGTCGGCGTCGCCGACGCCCGCACCTGCTTCCACTGGGTGAGGCCCGATCCGGGGATCTGCACGAAGTCGCACGCGGGTGCTCCGGGAGCGACATCCTCGTCGGGGACGCATGCCAGGTTGCGGAGGTTCATGTCTCCCGCGCCGGTATAGGTCACGGAATATGTGATGGTGGCTTCGGCGCCCGCAGCCAGCGCTCCCGACCACGACAGCGTGCTGTCCGTCACGGTGACCGCACCCGTCGAGGCTGTGGCGTCGCCGTTGTAGTCCGCGGCATCGAGCACGTTGGAGAGGTCGTCGGTGACGCTCGCCGGGGCGGAGGCCGTGTACGCACCCGGGCCCGGGTTCCGGACCGTGATCGTGTACTGCACGGTCTCGCCGACCGCGGGCAGCTCGGTGCGGTCCGCCGACTTCTCGATGGTCAGGCGCGGAAGCAGCACCGTCACCGCGGCACACGCCTCACCGGTGACCGGGTCGTTGCCGGCAGCGTCTGCGGGATCGCACGCCGGGGTGACGGGGGTGTTCGGATCGTTCGGCTGCCAGGCGACGTTGCGCACAGTGCCGTCGCCGGAGGAGCCCAGCGTCACGCTGTAGGTCAGGGACACCGACTCGCCGACGCCGAGCGCACCGCGCCACGACAGCAGGGGGCTGGTGTAGGTCAGTGCGCCCGGACGGCTGGCGGCCGCGTCGTTGCCGTAGGCGCCGTCGTCGATGACCTTCGACAGGTCGTCGAACACCACAGCGGGGTTCGCGTCGGTGTACGCGCCCGTGCCGGTGTTCGTCGCCGTCACCGTGTAGGTGACGACGTCGCCGGGCCGCGCATCCGCCGACGCGTCGGAACTCTTCGTGATCGCCAGATCAGGTGGCGTCGCCGCATTGGAGAACGTGCAGAGCACATCAGAGCCTGCGAAACCGTTGTTCGGCATGACGAATGTTCCCGACGGCCCGCTCCCCTGTGCGAGCTGTCGTCCGCTGACGGAGTCCACACACGTCCACGTGCTGGTGTAATTGCCGAGGATCGTGCCGTTGGAGCCCGCCTCGGTGATCGTGTAGGTCTGACCGGGCGTACCGATCACCGGACCCGCCACCTCGGCGGGAGTGCCCTGGACGCCCGAGTCCGAGCCCTGCGTCGTGCCGGTGTTGCCCTGGGAGATGGCTCCTCCGGTGACCGAGACGGTGAACTGGTCGCCGGCGACCACACGGCCACCCGGGAGGTCCTTCACCACCCGCACCACGTTCGGAGACGCGCAGGAGCCGAAGTCGGCGACGGTGTTCGTCGTCGGCGTCATCGTCACCGTGTTGATCGTCGCTCCGGTGCTGGGGTTGACCGCGTAGCGGACACGATCGGTGCCGCCGTCGGGGATGCCTGCGAGGTACAGCAGCCCGTCGCCGCCGAACGCCATCGAACCGAGCGACCCGGCAGGAGGCGAGGCGATGCTCGTCGTCGTGAGCAGTGCGCCGGTGGCCGTTCCGGTCGTGGGGATCGTCTCGTTCACCGAGAGCAGCAGGCCCGCGCTGACGATGTACAGACGCCCGGCGTTGTCGAAGGCGAAGTCGCCGTTGTTCCCCGCGCCCAGAGGCACTCTGGCGACGATCCCGGAGATCGCGGTGTCGGTGGCGCGGTTGAAACCGTAGATGTAGAGCGTCGAATCGGCGACGGCTCCGTAGTAGTAGACGTCGGTGGCGGCATTGAAGGCGCCCATGACGATGCCGCCGCTGGTCGCGGGAAGACCGGTGAGGGTGACGGGGTAGTTCGCCACCGCTCCGGTCGTCGCGGTGACACTGGTCACGAACGCGGTCGACTGACCTGGCTGCTGGGTGGCCAGCCAGAACAGTCCGGCCTCGCCGTCGACCGCCAGAGCGTTGTGCGTGCCGGCGTACGTCAGGGTGTTGTTGCGCGTCAGGACCCCGGTCGCGGTGTTCATGCTGTAGATGTTGTGCAGGCCGTTGGCATCGGGGCTCTGATCCAGGGCATACACCTGGCCGCAGGAGATGGGATCGTTCACCGCTGCCACGGCGGGCGGTGCCGTCAGAACTCCTCCGGCGACGAGCATCCCTCCGACGAGGAGGCCCGATGCGCCCATCGCGATCGCGCGCCACCTGCGGAGAAGACCGCGCGTTGAATCAGTACGGGTTCGACCCATGGTGATCGGTTTCCTTTGCTCACCCAGGTGCTCACACGTGGGTTCTCCCATTCACACGGGGTGAAGAGACCGTGTGAGAACTGCGACGAAATACCCCCACGCGACGGTGGCGAGTTTTCTGCAAGTTACATGTCGGGGCGGCCGGTTCTCAGCGGATCCATAGTTCGGGTGCCCTGATTCACCCTTGTTTTCACCTGTATCGCGGCCGACACGCCCACGACCCTCCTCGCGGGCGGATGCTCGCGGTCCTCCGCCCACAACGACGGAAGACCGGTCGGTTCCTCGGGAACCGACCGGTCTTCCGTGTCGCTGATGCGCGGCTCTCGCCGACGCGCTGCTCCGCGGTCAGGGAGCGGATCGATCGCCGCCCCGAGCGCGTGGGCGGCGCGTCGACCACAGGGCGAGGGCGATCAGCACCGGCTGGAAGAACAGGCGCACGAAGCGCTTGGCGTCGGTGTCGAGCCCGAAGGCGTCGCGGTGCTCCACCCACTGGGCGATGTTGCCGGGGAAGACGGCGAGGAAGAACAGTGCCGTGATGACTCCGACCAGCCCGCGGCGCTTGCGCGCGACGAGCAGAGCCGCGCCGAGCCCGACCTCCACGACGCCGGAGGCGAGAACGGTCACGTCGGGATCCAGCGGCACCCAGTCCGGCACCTGCGCCTGGAACTCGTCCCGCGCGAACGTCAGATGCGAGACGCCGGCGAAGACGAGGAAGGAACCGAGGAAGATCCGACCGACCGTGCGTGCGACATTCTTCTTCGACATGGTGCGAGTGTACGCGGCACGTCTCAGCGCAGCATCGAGAACATCAGATCAGGCGGCGGAGCGCCTCTTCGAGTGTGATGCCCTGTGCCTCGGCACGGTCGCGCAGGCGGGCATGCTCGTCGCTCGAGAGCGCCAGCCGCACCTCGATCGGATCGTCGACGGGGGCGTACAGACTGTCGAGCAGATCGGATGTCTCGGCCCAGAGCGGCTCGGCGATCGTCGTGGTCACGGTCGGCGACGCCGCAGGGGCATCAGCGTCGCGGGTCGCGGCGGCCGCGATCGGAGCGGATGCCGCCGCGGCCGCGCCGGCATCCGTTGCCATCGTGAAGCCCGGTCCGCGGCGCGGCTCCTGCTTCGCCTGGTAGGCCTTGGCGGCGGCATTCGCCCGCTCGTCGGCCGCTTCGTTGAGCGGGTGACCGGCGTGGCCCTTGACCCAGGAGAACTCGACGTCGCGTCCGCGGATCGCCTCGTCGATGCCCTCGAGCAGGTCGCGGTTGAGCACCGGACCGCCGTCGGACTTGCGCCAGCCCTTGCGCTTCCACCCCGGCATCCACTTGGTCACCGAATCGATCACGTAGCGGCTGTCGCACTCGATCATCAGCTTCTCGGAGATGCCGGCCGTGGCCTGCAGCAGTTCGAGCACGGCCCGCAGCTCGCCCTGGTTGTTCGTGCCGTGCGGGGACCCGCCCGCCGCCCAGTTGTCGTCGTCGATGTACCAGGCCCAGCCGTTGGGGCCGGGATTGCCCAGGGCGGAGCCGTCTGCGGCGGCGGTGATCGTCATCCCTCCACCGTAGCCGCGACGGGCGACACCGCCCGTCGCGCTCTTTTCGTGGGCTGCGGGGCCGCGGCATAGTGTGGTCGGATGCCTTCCGACTTCACCTGGGATTCCTGGATCGGCACGACGGCGGCCCTCGGCGTCGCGATCGTCGTCGCCGCGGCCGCGCTCGTGGTGCTGGCGCTGGTCGCCGGCCTGATCGGTCGTCGCGTGCCGTGGGTGCGTGATCTCGCCCGACGGATCCGCAACGCGATGATCGTGACGGCGGCGGTGTCGGCGGTCTGGATCGCCCTGTCCGTCACCGAGCCCGCAGCGCAGGACTGGTGGCCGGCCGTCTCGAGGCTCTTCCTGATCGCCACGATCCTCACCGGGTCCTGGCTCGTCGCCGCCTCGACCTCGTTCGGCTTCGAGAGGCTCATCGACCGCGAGGAGAGCGCGCTCGTCGGACCCGAGGCGCGTCGTCGGCGCACGCAGCTGCTCGTCATCCATCGCCTCGTGCTCGTCACGATCGCCGTTCTCGCACTGGGCGCGGTGCTGTTCACATTCCCCGAGATGCGCGCGGTCGGCACGAGCCTGCTCGCGTCCGCCGGGATCGTCAGCATCATCGCGGGCCTTGCCGCGCAGTCGATCCTCGGCAACCTGATCGCCGGCGTGCAGGTCGCCTTCACCGATGCCATCAAGGTCGGCGACGTCGTGGTCATCCAGGGGGAGTGGGGACGGATCGGCGAGATCAACCTCTCGTACGTCGTCGTCTACATCTGGGATGAGCGGCGGCTCGTCGTGCCGTGCAGCTACTTCACGACGACGCCGATCGAGACCTGGACGCGGAGATCCGACAAGATCCTCGGCACCGTGTACCTGGATCTCGACTGGCGGGTGCCCATGGATGAACTGCGTGCCGAGTTCGCGCGCGTCGTCGAGGCGTCGTCGGCCTGGGACGGCCGTTCGCTCGACGCGGTGGTGACCGACGCGCAGGGCGGTGTCGTCACCGTGCGTCTGGTGATGTCGGCCAAGGACTCGGGTGACCAGTGGTCTCTGCGCTGCGAGGTGCGGGAGAAGATGATCGGCTGGCTGCAGCGCGAGCATCCCGAGGCACTGCCTCGCACGCGCGTCGATATGGGCGCTGCGCGCGACGCCGACTGACTCGACGCGTGGGCCGCGGAGTCAGTCCTCGTCGGAGTCGGGTTCGGGCTCCGGCTCGCGGTTCTCGATCGATGATGCCTCCGCTGCGGGCGGTGCCACGGGGAAGGCGACGGAGCTCACGGAGGCGCCGGGTCCCAGGCCCAGACCGATCGACAGGGGATCGACGGTCGGAGCCGCGTCGAGCACCTCGGATTCCGGACGCTCGAGAGGCTCCGAGGGCAGAGCCCACTCGTTCTCCTGCTCTTCGGGGCGTTGCTGGAAAAGTCCCATGTGCCCCATTCTGACCCGTGCCGCGGTGCGATGCGGAGATTCACATCGGATTGCTCGGTTCAGGCGGACGGGGTGATGCGGCGGAAGGTGAAGTACCCCGCGACGTGGCCGTGGTTGACGACACCGGTGCCGGTGCTCAGCATGCGTGCCGAGGTCGTCGCGCCCGACTCCACGAAGGTGTAGGCGGTGTGCTCGAGACGCCAGCCGATGCGTTCCACTTCGCCGAGGAAGTAGCCGACGTGCTCATCGCTCACGAAGTCGTTCTCGGCGGAGCCCCACGACGACGGCTGGCCGGTGAGGCGGCTGACCTCGGTCTGCAGGTGCAGCAGGGCATCGCCCCGGTCGAACGCGTCGCGTGAGAGCTGCAGCAGACGTGTGGCCTCTTCGGTCGTCGGCATGGGGTCCCTTTCGTGTCCTTCCATGATGCGTCGTCGCGGCGGGTCGCCGCTGTCGACGCGCGCCGAGGGCTCAGTCGGATGCCGCGCGCACGGCGTCGACGAGCGCTCGCCAGGGGCCGTCGAGCTGCGAGTCGGACAGCTCACGTTCGCGCTCGTGCTCGTCGGAGGGCGTGCGCGCACGGATCAGCCAGACGAAGCGGTCTGCTCCCGACGCGGCATCGTCGTCGGCATCCCACGGACAGCTCTCGATCATCGCGATCCAGTCGTGGCTGTCGGGAGGATCGGGTTGGACCCGCCACTGCCGCCGGATGCCGGCGATGCCACCCGTGCGCACGACCGCGACCACGACCTGCGCATCAGTCGGTGGAGGGGACTCGCTCATCTGCATAGACTCCCACGGTCGTCCACGCGCGTCGAGCGGCTGCACCCGTGGCGTCGTCGATGGCGGATGCGGCGGCCACCGTCGCATCGGCGAAATCCGCGAAGTTCGCGGTGCTCGAGAGACCGCCGGTGAGCGCTCGGTACCAGACGGTGCCCGCCGTCTCCCAGGCATTGCCGCCGAGGTCGATCGCGAACAGGGCGAAGGCGCGGTTCGGGATGCCGGAGTTGATGTGCACCCCTCCGTTGTCTTCGGTCGTGCGCACGAACCCGCTCATGTGATCCGGCTGCGGATCCTTGCCGAGCTCGTCGTCGTCGTAGGCGGTGCCCGGCCGGATCATCGAACGCAGAGCGCTGCCCTCGACCGCATCGGTGAAGATCTCTGCGCCGATGAGCCACGTGGCCTCCGCCGCGCTCTGCTCGAGGAGGAACTGCTCGGTCAGAGCGCCGAAGACGTCGGCGATCGACTCGTTCAGCGCGCCGGGCTGGCCCTGGTACTCGAGGTTCGCGGTGTACTGCACGACGCCGTGCGCGAGCTCGTGCCCGATGACCGTGGTCGAGGCCGTGAAACCCACGAACACCTCGCCGTCACCGTCGCCGAAGACCATGCGCTCGCCGTCCCAGAAGGCGTTGTCGTAGTCGACGCCGTAATGCACGGTGGCGTCGAGCGGAGCCCCGGCGTCGTTCAGCGAGTTGCGGCCGAAGGCCGAGAGCAGCATCTCGAACGTGGCCCCGAGTCCGTCGAACGCCTCGTTGACCGAGGCGTCGGCGACCGGTTCGTCGTCTTCGCCGCGCACGATCGCTCCGGGGAGCGTCTGCGTGTTTCCCGCGTCGCTGATCGTGCGGTTCGGGGCGTCGGAGAGCTCGGCGACCAGGTCGCCGTTCTCGTCGATCGACAGATCGATGCGGGCGCGGAACGGGGGTCTGCCCGCGGTCAGGGTCTGACGGGCGGCGGCGGCCGCTCGCGGATAGCGGCCCGACTCGGCCAGACGCGCGAGCAGGTAGGACGGGACGACTCCGGGGCATGCGATGTGGCTGCTCATGGTCAGACCCTACGCCGGGGAACCGACGTTCGCGCGGGCATCCCGGGCCTTCCGCGAAGTCGACTCGCGCGTGCGTCGGCAGGTCGAATGCGCCTGCGGCGGCCGCATTCCCGGCATCCGGCCGCGGCAGGCGCCGTTCACCGCACGCCACGGCCGCACAGTCCCGGCAGCGCCCCGTTCGGGACTCAGCACGACCGGGCAGGTCCGGGCTCGTCGACCCCGCTGTTCCGCAGTGTCGGCCGACGAGCCTGTGCATCCATGCTGAGTCCTGAACGGCGACCGGCGGAGCCGCCCCGGGCTCCCAGGAACGCACCCCGGGATCTCGCGTAAAATCAGCACAATGACCGACGCACCCGACGCCACCTCCGACCTGGGTGCCGGCATCGACCCCGAAGACCTCGCCACCACGCTGCGGGTTCTCTCGGAGCTTCACGCGATCGACAACGAGCATCCGGACTTCGTCGCCGTGCGTCACGCGACCGCCGCGATGTTCAAGGCCGTCAAGCGCGTACGCCGCAAGGAGATCCGCGATGCGATCGCCGAGGCCGACAAGGCCGTCGTCGCCCGCACCGCCACCGGTGCGCCCGACCGCATCGACGACGAGACCCGCGGCCATGACCTGGCGACCAGCGTCGTCGACGCCCCGATCGCGGGCGAGCTGCTCAAGCCCCGCAACTGCTACATCTGCAAGCAGCCGTACACGGTGGTCGACGCGTTCTACC
This sequence comes from Microbacterium sp. NPDC097977, assembly GCF_040302605.1. Classification (NCBI taxonomy): domain Bacteria; kingdom Bacillati; phylum Actinomycetota; class Actinomycetes; order Micrococcales; family Microbacteriaceae; genus Microbacterium; species Microbacterium sp. NPDC097977. Next base: position 21,582 of record NZ_JBEOUR010000009.1, on the reverse strand, counting down.
ACCAGCTCTGCCCCGACTGCGCGCGCTTCAGCCACGGCAAGCGCAACGCGCGCACCGACCTCACCGGCAAGCGGGCACTGCTCACCGGCGGGCGCGCCAAGATCGGCATGCACATCGCGCTGCGGCTGCTGCGCGACGGCGCGCATACGACGATCACCACGCGCTTCCCGCGCGACGCCGTGCGGCGGTTCTCGGCGCTGCCCGACTCGGCCGACTGGCTGCACCGGCTGCGCGTGGTCGGCATCGACCTGCGCGACCCCGCCCAGGTCATCGGGCTCGCCGACTCCGTCGCCGCGCAGGGGCCCCTCGACATCCTGATCAACAACGCCGCGCAGACCGTGCGCCGCTCGCCCGGCTCGTACTCGCTGCTGGCGGATGCCGAGCTGCAGCCGCTTCCCGACGGACCGCTGCCCGAGATGGAGACGTTCGGGCACACGGCCGATCCGCATCCGCAGGCGCTCCAGGCGTCCGTCGATGCGCACCCGCTGCTGTCGGTCGCAGCCCTCGGCGGAACCGTCGCCGAGCAGGGCGGCCAGGCGCTGACCGCCGAAGACCTCGCCCGGCTCGCGATGGCCCCGGGGTCGTCGTCGCTCGAGAAGCACGCCGACGGCACCGCGATCGATGCCGGCGGGCTCGTGCCCGACGTCAACCGCACGAACAGCTGGGTGCAGTCGATCGATCAGGTCGATCCCCTCGAGATGCTCGAGGTGCAGCTCGCGAACACGACGGCGCCGTTCCTGCTCATCAGCCGGCTGCGGGCATCGATGGCCGCGTCGTCGGCGCATCGCAAGTACGTGGTGAACGTCTCGGCCATGGAGGGCCAGTTCTCGCGCCGGTACAAGGGCCCGGGGCATCCGCACACGAACATGGCCAAGGCCGCCCTGAACATGCTCACGCGCACGAGCGCCGGCGAGATGCTCGAGACCGACGGCATCCTGATGACCGCCGTCGACACCGGCTGGATCACCGACGAGCGGCCGCACTACACGAAGGTGCGCCTCGCCGAGGAGGGCTTCCACGCCCCGCTCGACCTCGTCGACGGAGCGGCTCGCGTGTACGACCCGATCGTTCGCGGCGAGGCGGGCGACGACATCCACGGCGTCTTCCTGAAGGACTACGAGCCCAGCCCCTGGTGAGGGCGGCGGCGTGAGCGCGGCGGCGTGAGCGCGGCCGTCTGAGCGCGGCCGTCTGGCTGACGAATCCCCGGATGGCCGACTGAACGGGTCCCATCGGTCAGCCGGGCGGGAATCGGTCAGCCATGTGAAGGCGCGGGGTGCGACCTAGGGGCGCCGAGCCTGCACGACTCTCACGACTGCGCCGGCGATCACCAGGAGGATGCCGGGGATGGCCAGCAGTACCGCGCCGACGACCGTGAAGAACGACACCACCGGTCCGACGGTGAACCGCCCGTCGGCGACCGGGCCGTCGCACGTGATCGTGCCGGGGGAGGCGACGCCCAGCGAGAAGCTGCCCTGCGCATCCCAGGCCTCGGGGACCGCGATCGCCTGCTGCAGCATGTCCGGCCTCAGCATCAGCTCGCCGCCGCCGGGGAACGTGCCGGTGCACTCGATGTCGCTCCACCGGTCCGACGGGGTCACGTAGATCGCATGATCGCCCTCGCTGAGGTCGACCGTGAGCTCCTCGCCGAAGGCGACGGGCGGCGCGAGGCGCAGACCGGGGCTGAACGCGAGCGCGGCAGCGCCGACGAGAACCAGCGCGCCGATCACCAGCAGGATCCACCAGGCGCGGCGCGGTCGTCGTGCCTGAGGGGCCGTCATCGCTCGCGGATCTCGAGGTTCTCCGACGCCCAGGTGCCGAGCTGATCGAGGATCGGCAGCAGTCCGCGCCCGCTGTCGGTGAGGGCGTACGAGACCGCGACGGGCGGTCCGGGGTCGACGGCGCGGGAGACGAGGCCGGCATCGGCGAGCTCGGCGAGGCGGTCGGAGAGCACGGTGTCGCTGATGCCGGCGACTCCGCGACGCAGTGAGACGAAGGTCGACGGGCCGCCGCCGAGCGAGGAGACGATCATGCCGTTCCAGCGTTTGCCGAGCACGCTGAAGGCCAGGGTGACGGCGGCGTCGCACACGTGACGCTCTTCGTCGATCTCAGCCATGCGACCATCCTACCTGTGCTACGTTAACGCGAGTCGCTAAGAAAAACGGAGTGACTACGCAAACGAAAGGCAGTCTCATGTCCCTGTTCCGCCTGGATGCCAGCATCCTTCCCGCGTCGTCCGCCAGCCGTGCGCTCGCCGACCTCGTCGAAGCCGAGTGGACCGCATCGCACCCGGATTCCACGGTCACGCGCCGCGACCTGGCCGCAGACCCGGTGCCCGCGACGGCCTGGGCGGATGCCGTGACCGGAGGCTTCGTCGACGAGGCCCAGCGCACCGACGCCCAGCGTGCGGCGCGCGCCCTCGCCACCACCTTCGCCGACGAGCTGATCGGCGTCGATGCGCTGCTGTTCGCCGTGCCGCTCTACAACTACGGCGTGTCGCAGCACTTCAAGACCTGGTTCGACCTGGCCTACACCGACCCGCGCATCGATCCGCAGGGCACGGCTCTCCGCGGCAAGCCGGCGACCCTCGTCACCGTGCTCGGGGGCAACTACGCCCCCGGAACACCCAAGGAGGGCTGGGACCACTCCACCGGGTGGCTCCGCCGCGTGCTCGAAGACGTCTGGGGCCTCGACCTGCGCATCGTCGAGCGTCCGTTCACCCTCGTCGGCGTCAACCCGGCGCTCGACGCCTTCGCCGACACCGCCCGGGAGCTCAAGGAGAACGCCGAGGAATCGGCCCGCGTCTACGGTCGCGAACTCGCCGCTCTGCGCGACCGGGTCGCCTGACCGGCCCGGATGGCGGACCGACGCCCCGATGGCTGACCCCGCAGGCGTCAACGGGCAGCCAGGCGTGCGGACGTCAGCCATCCGGTGCGGGCCGCCGGGATCAGGCGAGCGAACCGGGGAACGGATGCGGCAGCCACACCGTCACGTTCAACCCGCCGCCGCTGCGGGCCGTGAGCACGAGCGATCCGTCGTGCGCCTGCGCGATGCGGTGCACGATGGCCAGCCCGAGCCCGACGCCCCCGTGATCGTCGTCGCGGGTGCGCTCGGAGCCCCGCTGGAAGGGCTCCGCCAGGATCGCGACCCGATGGGCGGGAAGCACCTGCCCGGTGTTCTCGACCACCAGCGCGACGGCCTCCGGCAGCACGTGCGTGCGCACGGTCACGGTCCCGTCGGCGGGCAGATTGTGCACGATCGCGTTGTGCATGAGGTTGGTGATCAGCTGCTGCAGGAGGGCCGGCGACCCGAGGACGTTCGCCGTGTCGCCGCCCACATCGATCGTCACGCCGCGCCGCTCGGCGAGGGGGAGCAGCGTCTCGGCGGACTCCTCCGCGAGCAGTGACAGCTCCAGGGGCTCGCGGGTGAACATCCGCCGCTCGGCGCGGCTGAGCATCAGCAGGGCCTCGGTCAGCTCGATCGCCCTCGTGTTGACCTCGTGCAGTCGGTCGATCAGCGCATCGACATCGCGCTCGGGGTCATTGCGCGCGACCTCGAGCATCGTCTGCGAGATCGCGAGCGGCGTGCGCAGCTCGTGCGAGGCGTTGGCCGCGAACCGCTGCTGCTCGGCGACGTGGGCCTCGAGCTGCTCCAGCATCGAGTCGAAGACATCGGCGAGATCGCGGAACTCGTCCCGCCGTCCCTCGAGCGCGACGCGATGCGAGAGGGATCCCTGCGCGGCGAGCTGCGCGGCGCGCCCGATGCGGTCGAGGGGTGCCAGCATCCGCCCCGCGATCAGCCAGCCCCCGAGCAGGCCGATGGCGAGCAGCACGAGCAGCATGATGATCGCCGCCGGGACGAACGCGCGGATGAGATCGGAGCGGTTGGGCACGAACGACTCGGTCACCCTCACGACTTCCGGCACGTAGCGCAACAGATAGGCGGCGACCGCCGCGAGCAGTCCGACCGCGGACACCACGACGACGGCCGCGTAGCTCAGGGTGAGCTTCCAGCGCGCGCTGATGCCGCGGCGCCTGGGCATGCGGATCCGGTCAGCCATCGGCATCCGCCCCGATGCGGTAGCCGACGCCCGGCACCGTGAGGATCAGCCAGGGCTCGCCGAGACGCTTGCGCAGCGACGAGACGGTGATGCGCACGGCGTTGGTGAAGGGGTCGGCGTTCTCGTCCCAGGCGCGTTCGAGCAGCTGCTCGGCGCTGACGACGCCGCCGCCCGCATCGACCAGCACCTCGAGCACCGCGAACTGCTTGCGAGTGAGGGCGACGTACCGTCCGTCGCGGAAGACCTCGCGACGGAAGGGGTCGAGTCGCAGCCCGGCGACCTCGAGCACGGGCGGTCGCGCCCGCTGACGCCGGCGGTCGAGGGCGCGCAGCCGCAGCACGAGCTCGCGCAACTCGAAGGGCTTGGTCAGATAGTCGTCGGCCCCGATCTCGAACCCGGTGGCCTTGTCGTCGAGGCGGTCGGCCGCGGTGAGCATGAGGATCGGGATGCCGCTGCCCGACGCCACGATCGAGCGGGCGACGTCGTCTCCTGAGGGACCGGGGATGTCGCGGTCGAGCACCGCGAGGTCGTAGGAGTTGACGCTGAGCAGTTCGAGGGCCGTGTCGCCGTCGCCGGCGATGTCGGCGGCGATCGCCTCGAGGCGCAGCCCGTCTCGCACGGCCTCCGCGAGGTACGGCTCGTCCTCGACGATCAGCACGCGCACGGCAGGACTCCCATGTGCTCAGAGCTTACGCATCCGGAGATATCGCGAGCGTATGCAAAACGGCATACGGTGTCGCAACAGCCGCGCTCGTTGACTGAGTCGCATGAACACACGCTCCACCCTCGGTCGTCATCGTCTCACGGCGCTGCTCGGCGTCGCACTGGTCGCCGCAGCCCTCGTCGGCGCGGTCTTCCTCATCGGTCAGCAGTCGCTCGCGGCAGCTGCCGCGCCCTCTGCCGCATCGCTCACCGAGGCCGACGGGGTGATCCGTGTCGAAGGCGAGGTCTCGGTCTTCGACGACACCCCGGCCGTGACGAACCTCGACGCCGAGCTGCTGACCGCCGTGCGGGAGGCAGCCACCGTGGCCGCCGAGGACGGTGTGGACATGCACGTGAACAGCGGCTGGCGGTCGGCCGCGTATCAGCAGGTGCTGCGCCAGGATGCCGTCGATCAGTACGGATCCGAGGAGGAGGCCGCGCGATGGGTGGCGACTCCCGAGAACTCCGAGCACGTGTCGGGCGACGCCGTCGACCTCGGACCTCTCGCCGCGCAGGACTGGCTGTCGCGGCGGGGCGCCGAATTCGGACTCTGCCAGATCTATGCCAACGAGCGCTGGCACTTCGAGCTGCGCCCCGCCGCCGTGGCCAACGGCTGCCCGCTGATGTACGACGACCCCACCGCCGACCCGAGGACCCAGCGATGACCACGACACTGACGACCCCGCCCCTCACCTTCTCGCGCCTGCATGCGCCCACTCTGCACACGATCCCCTCGGTCGTCGCGGCCAACGTCGAGCGGATGCGGTCGGCGACCGACGCCCGCATCATGGCGGTCGTGAAGGCCGACGGGTACGGCCTCGGAGCCGTCACGGTCGCCCGCGCGGCGATCGACGCGGGCGCCGAGTGGCTGGGCGTGACGGATGCGCAGGATGCCGTAGAGCTGCGCCGCGCGGGCATCGCGGTGCCGATCCTCGCGTGGCTCAATCCCTCGGGCGTCGATGCCGCACGGGCGATCGCCGATCGCGTCGACATCGCCGTCGGATCGGTCGAGGAGCTGCGACAGCTCATCGCCGACGCCGCATCGCTCGCTGCGGGCCGCGTGCGCGTGCACCTGCACATGGACACGGGGATGTCGCGGGGCGGAGTGCCGCTGGAGGACTGGGCGGAGCTCCTTCGACGGGCACGCGCGGGTCGGCGGAGCATCGAGGTCGTCGGGGTCATGGGACACCTGCCCTGCGCCGACGCCGGCGACCCTGCTCTCAACGCCCCCGCGGTGCTGCGCATGCGTCAGGCTCGGGACGCCGTGCTGCGCGCCGGGTTCGGTCCCCTGCTCGTGCACCTGGCCGCGACGTCCGGCACTCTGACCGACCCTGCGACCCACTTCGATCTCGTGCGGGTCGGCGCGGGGCTGGTCGGCATCGACCCGTCCGAGACCGTGCCGCTGCGAGGAGCGGCGCGGCTGACGGCATCCGTCGTGCACAGCAGCATCGTGCGCGAGGGCACTCCCGTGGGGTACGGCGGTGTGTTCGTGACACAGCGCGCCACGCACCTCAGCGTGATCGGGGTCGGGTATGCCGACGGCATCCCCCGCGAGCTGTCGGCGGAGGCGAGCGTGACGATCGACGGCATCCGCTGCCCGATCGTCGGACGGGTGTCGATGGACCAGATCGTCGTCGACACGGGGGAGCTGAGCGTGCCGCGGGGCGCGACCGCCGTGGTGTTCGGCCCGGAGGGCGGGGCGGTGCCGAGCCTGCAGGAGTGGGCGCGATGGGCGGAGAGCATCCCGCACACGATCGTCACGGGCATCGGCGCGCGGGTCGAGAGGGCGATCGCGTGAGGGTGCTGGTCGTCGGAGGAGGGCAGAACTCCGAGCATGAGGTCTCGCTCGCCTCTGCCGCGGGGGTCGCCGAGGCGCTCACTGTCGGGGGATACGAGGTCAGCACGGTGACGATCTCGCGCGAGGGGATCTGGGAGGTGGCGGGCGTCGCAGCGGGTGCCGCCGCCGCCGACTCCCTCGCTCTCGCGATGCAGCTGATCGCAGAGGTGGACGTCGTATTCCCCGCGGTGCATGGAGCGGTGGGGGAGGACGGCGCGCTCGCGGCGCTGTGCGCGCTGGCGGGCGTGCGAGTGGTCGGATCGGGGCCTCGGGCGGGAGCCGTCGGCATGGACAAGTGGGTCACCAAACTCGTCGCGGAGGCTGCGGGACTGCGCACGGCGCGCGGGCGCCTGATCGATGCGGCGGACTGCGGGGATGCCGAGTTCGACGGCCCGGTGGTCGTCAAGCCGGTGTCTGCGGGCTCGAGCCACGGCGTCTCGCTCGTGCGGGACGAAGGTGAGCTCGGGGCTGCGCTGCAGGAGGCGGCGCGGTTCGACCGCCGCATCCTCGTCGAGGAGGTGGTGCACGGGCGCGAGATCGACGTCGCGGTGATCCGGGAGGCCGGCGGGGTGCGCTGGGCGGCGCCGCCGCTCGAGATCCACGCGGCCGGGCTCTTCGACACCGCCATGAAGTACGACGGCAGCGCGCGGTTCACCGTGCCGGCCGTGCTGTCGACCGCGGACCGCGCGAGACTCACGCGGGCGGCGGTGACGATGTTCGACGCCCTCGGATGCGGCGGTGTCGCCCGCATGGACTTCTTCCTCACCGCCGAGGGGCCGGTGGTGAACGAGGTCAACACGATGCCGGGGCTCACCCCCGCATCCCAGGTGCCGCGGATGTTCGCGGCGGCCGACGTGTCGTATGTCGACCTGGTGTCGCGCCTCGTGCGTGCCGCCGAGGTGCCGGGGCGGTGACCGCACGCGTCGGCTGGCCCGATGTCGCGAAGGGCGTCTGCATCATCCTGGTGGTGCTGTGGCATGTGGTCACCAAGCACGCGATCGGGCTCGAGGGGGCGGGGCCGATCACCGACGCCTGGTCGACGCTCAACGCGCAGCTGCTCCCGCTGCGGATGCCGCTGTTCTTCCTGATCTCGGGGATGTTCGCCGGAGGCGCCGTGAATGCGCCGGCCGGGTTCTCGTGGCGTCGCCGCGCGGGGCGACTGGCCGGTGTCTACGTGATCTGGGTCGTGATCCAGACGATCGTGCTCGCGTGGACGCCCGACTTCGACACGGCCAGGGCGGAGAACGGATGGCAGCTGCTCGCGCAGCTCACGATCAGCCCGACGAACCTCTGGTACCTGCTGGCCCTCGCGGTGTACCTGGTGATCGCGCGGCTGGTTCGTCGGGTGCCGACCAGGGTGGTGCTGCCCGTCGCGTTCGTGATCGCCGCCATCGCCGGCGCGGGACTCGTGCCGGATCTGGGCAACCTGTGGCAGCTCGTGCAGAACATGTTCTTCTTTCTCGCGGGCCTTCGGCTGCGGTCGAGCATCGAGCGGTTCGCCGCGGCATCCGGGCCCGTTCGCACTCTCATGCTCGGAGGAGCATATGTCGCGGCGGTCGGCGCCGTCGGAATCCTCGGAATGCGGCAGTGGCCGGGCGTCTGGCCGCTGCTGGCGATGATCGCGGTCGCCGTCGGCGTCGCGGCCTGTGCGCTGCTCGACCGACGTGCGGGGGCGATCGCGCGCCCGCTGCGGTGGATCGGTCAGCGAACCCTGCCGATCTACGTGATCCACATGATCCCGCTCGCACTCATCGACGGGGCTCTCCGTGGTCTGGACTGGATCACGACCCCGGCGGTGGAGGTCGTCTGGCCGGTCGTGCTCACGGCCGTCGTCATCGCGAGCTGCCTGGCAGCGGATGCGCTGCTCGTGCGGGCGCGTCTGGGCAGGCTCTTCGACCCGCTGCGGGCCGTCACGATCGGCTCGCGACGTCGACGGCTGCGCTCGCCTCGGCGCCCCGGCCGCCGATGAACCCCGGCCCCTGATGAGGTCGGGGCTCTCCGTCAGACTGTCGTGCGGCGGTAGCCGCCCTCATGCGGCTCGACGGCCCCGGCCCGCACGAACTCGTCGATCCAGCCGCCCATCGGCCACTCGCCCCAGCGTTCGGCGAACAGCGCGCCGTTTCGGAGGATGTCGTCGAGATGGCGCCACGGCGGGGCGCCGGCCGGGTGCCACTGGTGATACGCATGCGCGCCGCCGACCCAGTGCAGCGGGATGCCGAGCGACCGTGCCCGACGGCCGAGGTCCGTGTCCTCCGCGCCGTAGCCCTGGTAGCGCTCGTCGAACCCGCCCAGACGTCGCCAGGTCGTCGGTGTGAGGGCGAACGACAGCGACCAGAAGAGGTCGTATTCCGCAGCGGCCGCCGTCTCGACGACGCCGTCCGCGGGGCTCGGGCGCACCGGATGCGGCCTCGTGGTCGAGGCGAGATCGTCGGGGGATGACGGTCGCTGGACGCTCTCGAGATACGTGACGGGTCCGCAGAGCAGTCCGTCGGGGTGGGTGCGCGAGGCCTCCACGTAGCGCTCGAGCATGCCGGGCCCCGGAAGGCAGTCCACGTCGAGGAAGACGAGCAGGTCGACGCCCTCCATGAGCGCCCTCTCGGCGGCCGCATTGCGTGCGGCGCCGACGCGCATGCCGTCGGATCCCGGAGGTACGTGCACGTGTACGGCGCCGTCGAAGGCGGGAGGCTCGGAGTGGTCGAGCCACGCCTCCACGCGCACGACCTCGAGCCCCGGCGGCGTCACCTCGCGCAGGAAGCGGCGCTGGCGATGCAGGTGCGCGAGACGGTTCTCGGAGGCCGGGGTGATCACGCCGATCCGTGTGCTCATGACGCCGCCCCCTCGATCGCGGCGGCGGCCCGCGCGGCCGCACCCGTGACGCCCCATCCGCCCCAGTCGGGGGTCGATGCGGCGGCCCGCTCGACGAGCTCGACCACCTCGGCGGGCGAAGAATCGGCCCACCCCGTGCAGGCGTAGCCCTGCTCCTGCAGCACGCGGCCGGTGTGCTCCTGCTCCCCGAAGGGGCGGTCCTGGGCGAGCACGACCGCACGTGCGCCCGCCGCCGCGAGGTCGGCCACGCCGTTCTGACCTGCCGCGCTCACGACGACGGTCGCCCGGCACAGGAGCGGCCACACGTCATCGACGCGGTCGTCGTCGCCCGCCCCGGCCGTCTCGACGATCCAGCCGCGCGCGCTCAGCAGACGGATGGTCTCCGCGAGACGTGCGGGGTCGAGGGTGCGGCTGAGGAAGAGCACGCGGCGAGCATCGTCGTCGTGGTCCCCCGTGCGATCGCGGCCGTCGTATCGCGAGATCGCCCCGACACGGCGCACGTGCTCGTCGCGATCGACGAGCTCCCGCGCATCGATCGTGCCGTCCGCCCAGGGCGCCACGATCCGGTCAGCGACGTCGTAACCGAGCCGATGCGGAGAATCGGTGCGGTCGCCCGGCTGCGCGAAGACGACCGTGGGCACGCCGAGGAGGCGGACGAAGGCGGTGACCTCGACGCTGACGTCGACGACGAACGCCGACACCGGGGTGCGCGCGATCCACTCGGCGATGATCGCCAGGCGCTGCTGATGGCCGGGGTGGGCGATCGGTGCCCAGTGCAGCGCACCGCCCGCGGTGACATCTCCGAGCTCGTGGGCCTCGCGGCGCACTCCGTCCGATCCGGTCATAGGGCCGGAATCCGAGGGCAGCCGCACCCATGTCGTCCGCTCGTCGAGGGTGTCGGGGCGCGGCAGGCTCGAGAAGACCGTCACCTCGTCGTCGACGAGGTGCGGGCGGATGGCCTGCATCCGCGTCACATGTCCCCACCCATGGTGATGCACGTACCAGCCGATCATGCGCCGACCGCCTCGACGACGTCGCCGGTCCGGATCGCCTCGCCGGTGTCGATCGGCTCGTCCGCACGGCCCACGCCCTGGGCGGCCATCGCGAGCACGCGTTCGATCTCGCGGTGCCGCCGAGCGACCGAGTGGCGGGCCGCGGCTCCGGCACGCACATGGTCACGGATCGTCGCGGACTGCGAGCCGTGCGCGAGCGCGGTGGCCGCCCGCGCCAGGGCGTCCACGTCGGCGGCGGGGACGACCGTGCATCCCGGGAGTCCCGCCAGAACCTCGCTCGCACCGCCCGAATCGAAGGCGACGACGGGAGTGCCCGTCATCAGGGCCTCGGCCATCACGAGCCCGAACGGCTCGGACCACACGGGCGTCACCAGGGCGACCGACGAGGCGCCGACCAGCTCGCAGAGCTCAGGCTGTCGCAGCGCGCCGAGATACTCGATGCCGTCACCGAGGCGGGGCTGCACCTCGCGCGCGAAGTACTCCGGGTCGCCGATGCGGCCCGCGATCCGCAGCCGTGCACCGGCGCGACGAGCGGCCTCGATAGCCAGATGCGGGGCCTTCTCGGGGACGATGCGTCCGAACCAGACCCATCCGTCGCCGCCCGGGCCCCGACGCCAGTGGCTGCTGTCGACGCCGTTCGGGAACACGAAGGCATCGACGCCCTCTGCGGACCACGCGCGTGCCGTGTACTGGCTGACCGCCAGGAACCGGTGCGGTGCCGAGCCCGGCAGCGACCGGGCGGCCTTCACCATCTCGGGGAGGGGCGGCGTGTGCAGGGTCGTCACGACCGGGACGCCCGAATCGCGGCTCCACAGGATGGGATCGCTGTGCAGGCTGTGATTGTCGACGACGTCGACGCGCCTGCGGGGATCGGCGAGCCGTCGTTGCACGCGCGCGAACGCGTCCGTCATCCGTCGGCGGTGTCCCACCGGGTTGTCGGAGTCGGAGACGTCGCCCGCGCGCTCCCAGCGCGGACTCGGCAGCAGGAAGTCGGCCGTGCCGCCCAGGAAGTCCGACCCCTCGGCGGCGCACAGCTCGACGTCGTGGCCTCGGCGGCGCAGCCACCGCACCCGGTTCCAGACGACGGCCTCCAGTCCGCCCGCGTGCGGCTGGCGGAGGGGATGCCGCTCCGGCGCGACGACCAGCACGCGCAGGCGCTGCACCGCGCTCATGCCGAGACCTCGGCCATCACGGTCGAGTAGAGGCGGGCGTGGGCGTCGCGCACGGCCTGTCGTTCCGCGAGGCGCTCCGAGCGCCGCCGCGCGAGCCGGCCGTCGTCCGGGAGCACGGCCGCTGTCGCGCGGGCGGACGTCACCGCGTCGACGAGCGTGCGAGGGTCGTCGAGATCGATGACGGAGAACTCCGACGGATGCTGCGACCGGATGTGCCCGACGTCGGTTCCCGCCACGGGGACCCCCAAGTCGTAGCAGAGCTCCACCCACCCCGAATGGGTGCCGTGCCGGTACGGGAGCACGAACAGGTCGAGGCCGCTCAGCCACTGCTCGACGTCCGCATCGCTGAGATACGGGGTCCGACGCACCTGCACCGCCGCGCTGTCCCGTGCGGCCGCCACCACGCGCGCGGCGGCCTCGTCGTCGCGGACCCGCTCGTTCATCAGCACCTCGAACCGTGCGCGGAGCCCGAACCCGTCGAGCAGCTGGGCGGCGTCGACCATCGCCTGGACGGCACGCTCGGCGTCGATGTTCGGACGCAGATCGCGCACGTGCATGCCGACGCGGATGCCGTCGTCGCGGCGACGTGCAGGCGGGGTGGTGCCCGCGGTGAGCGTCGGGTGCGGCACCACCAGGCTCGAGCGCTGCCAGCGTCGATCGATCTCCGCCGCCGCCGTGTCGGTGAGCGTGACCAGGCGGTCGGCTGCGGGGACGATCACGTCGAGCAGCTCGCGATACGGCGCCTGATCGATCAGCTGCGGGTTGTCGAGGTCGTGGACCGTGAAGATCACGGGGCGGCCGGCCAGACGGGCGGCGTCGAGGCCGGCGCGCACCTGGGCGGGGGAGAAGGACTCGAGTCCGAAATGCACGTGCAGCACGTCGTAGTCGCGCGCATGCGCGGCGAGCCACTCCGGGGTCATCGCGACCGGCGGCCACCACTGCCCGGCGGGCGCTCCCGGCACCGGGGGGTCGGGGAGGATGCGGACGAGCTGCGGATCGGTGATCGCGTGGATATAGGGGTGCGCGGCAGGGATGGAGGCGACGCGGATGGGGGCGGTGACTGTACCGATGGAGGTCTTCCTTGCAGGGCTGAGCGCTCTGAATGCACGAATCGAAGGGGGCGGAGGCGCCGGAATGCAACGGGGTGAGGCAGAAAAGGAGGGAGGTATACGTTCGAACAATGAACCCTCCTCCCCCCGACGTCACGACCATTGCGCCCTCCGGGTCGGCGGTGCTAGGGCGCCGGATGCACTACGGGGAGTTCTATGGCCTGCTCCCTCTGCCGGAGAGTTTCGGGGTGGTGCTCGGCAACTGCCAGGCGGAGTCGCTGCGACTCGTGATGGATGCTCCCGAGCGCCGCTACGTGCGGGTGCCGCCCGTGCACGAGATGACGGCAGAGGACGCCGCCCGCCTGCACGAGCTGGTCGCGTCCGCGCACACCGTCGTGACCCAGCCGGTGCGCGACGACTATCACGACCTGCCGCTCGGCACCCGCCAGGTCGCCGCCGCGACCGCCGCGCGCGTGTTGACGGTGCCGCCGGTGCGCTTCGCGGGGCTGCACCCCTTCCAGGCCGCGATCCGCGTGCCCGGTGTCGAGGAGGAGCCGCCCCTCGTCGCCTATCACGACATCCGCACGCTCGCGGCGGTCGCCGGCATCCCCGTCGCTCGATCCCTGACCCCGGCATCCGTCCGGCAGATCGGCCGCGCGTCGGTCGACGTGCTGCGCACGCGCGAGCTCACCACCGACGTGCGCGTCGCCGACCTGTACGACGCCGTGACGGCCGACCACGCCCGCACCGTCAACCACCCGGGCAACGCGATCTGGCTGCCCCTCGGGGCCCGGGTGCTCGAGGCGCTGGGCGCCGACGGGGGACCGGTGGATCGGGGACGGCCCCTGCTCGACGCCGTGCGCGCGCCGCTCGCCCCCGAGGTGGTCGAGGCCTGGTCGCTGCCCGACGACCCGCGCGCGGAGTGGATCGTCGAGGGCGAGATGCTCGACGACGCAGAGGTGCGCGATGCCCACGAGGCCTGGTACGCCGCGCATCCCGCATTCGTCGCTGCCGCGGTCGAACGTCTGGCTCCGCTCGTCGCCGTCTGGCGCGAGGCGTGACCGGGGTGCCGCTGCTGCTCGTCCACCCCGGAGATCACGGCGTCGCCGTGTACGCCAGGGAGCTCGCGTCGGCGATCCGCGAGCGGAGCGACGAGGTCCGCACGGTCGACCCGCCGGCGCTCACGAGCCTGGCCGCGGGGACCGCCGTGCATGCGCACTTCACCGATCGTCTGTGGGGCGACTCTCCCGAAGAGGCGTCGAGCACGTTCGGGGCCCTCGCCCGCAGGCTCCGGATCAGCGTCACGCTGCACGACCTGCCACAGGAATCCGATGGTGAGCGGAACCTGCCCCGCAGACGCCGGGCCTACGCCCTCGTCGCTGCCGCCGCGACCGGCGTGACGGTGAACAGCGAGCACGAGCGCGCGCTGCTGCAGGAGGAGGGGGTGTGGACGGGCCCGGCCACCGCGATCCCGCTGCCCGTCGAGCTGCAGGCGGATGCTGTGGAGCAGTCGTCCGACGGGTCGCTCGGGGTGCTCGGCTACTTCTACCCCGGCAAGGGGCACGATGAGGCCGCGCAGGCTGCCGCCACCGCCGGGATGACGAGGATGACGGTGCTCGGACGTGCATCCGACGGGCACGCCGCCGACCTCGACGCGTTCGTCAGACGGGCGGCGGATCTCGGCGTCGAGGTCGAGGTGACCGGCTGGCTCGATGACCGGGAGATCGCCCGACGCGGTCGCGCGGTGGCGGTGCCCGTCATCGCGCACCGGCACATCTCCGCATCGGGCTCGCTCGCCTCCTGGATCGGGTGGGGCAGGCGCCCGGTCGCGGTGCGCAACCGCTACATCGACGAGATGGCGATGCTGCGTCCGGGCACTCTCTCCCCCGTCGACGCGACCGATCTCGCGGAGGCCGTGCGCCGGGCCGTCGAGGTGCCCCGCATCACCTGGCACGGGCTCGCGCGGCTTCCGCTCTCGCGCGCGGATGTCGCGGACGCCTACCTGCGCGTCTGGGAGCGGGGGCAGCGGTGACGCAGCCCTGGGTCGTCGGCAACCGGTGGGATGCCAGGGACGGCCACCGCCCCGACCCCCTCCCGCTCGTGTCGGTGATCGTGTCGCACTTCGACCAGCCCGCGGAACTCGCGAGGACCCTGCACGCGCTCGCCGCCCAGGACTACCCTCGCCATCTGCTCGAGGTCGTCGTGGCGGACGACGGGTCGCCCGGCGCCGTCGACGTGCCTGAGGGCGTGATCCTCGTCCGTCAGGAGGATCGGGGCTTCCGGCTCGCTGCGGTGCGCAACCTCGGAGTGCGAGCGAGCAGCGGCGAGGTGCTGTGCTTCGTCGACGCCGACACCGCTCCCGAGCCCGGGTACGTGCGCGCGCTCTCCCGGCTCCCCGCGCTGCTGCCCGAGGCCGTGACCGTGGGGCGCCGTCGCCACGCCGACTTCTCGGACCTGCCCGTCGACGTCCCCGTGGTCGAGGCGGCCCGGGGGCGCGAGCTGGCCGAGCCCGCGTGGCTGGCGGAGGAGTACGCGAGGAGCCGCGATCTGCTCGACGCCGACGACCGGTCGTACCGGTTCGTGATCGGCGCCGTGATCGGCTGCTCGCGACGACTGTTCGACGAGGTCGGGGGCTTCGACGAGTCGTTCACCTCTTATGGGGGTGAGGACTGGGAGTGGGCGCACCGCATGTGGCAGGCCGGAGCGGTGTTCGCTCACGTGCCTGACGCGGTGGCGTGGCACGACGGACCGGAGTGGGCGGATCGCGACGGGTCGGGGATGGATCGGGCCAACGCCCAGACCCTGCGCCTGCAGGCGGAGATCCCGGTGCCGGGCTCGGCGCCGCGTGCGGTGTGGTCAGGCGCGGCCGACCTCGTCGTGCGCGTGCGCGGCGACCACTCCGCCGCCGCCCTGTTCATCGCGGCGGACTCGCTGTGGGGCGCCCTCCCGCGCGCCCGGCTCGTTCTCGACGCGGCGCCTGACGTGTTGCAGGGGGATCCGCGGGCCGTCGTCGCGAGCGCCATCCCGAGCGCCGGTGTCGATGCTCGGGTCACCTGGCTGCTGGAGCGTCCGGTGGTCGTGCTCGATCCGGCGTGGATCGTCGACGTCGTGCGCTGCCTCGGCACGGGAGACGTGGGGTCGGTCGAGCTGACGGCCGACGACGGCTCGTCGTTGGGGGTGCTCACGTCGCGCCGTGCGGCGCGTCGCGCGGAGCGCTGGGGTGACTCGCGGGGATTCGAGACCGCCCGGATGCCGGCGGTCGGCGTGCACGCGCTGCGAGCCGATCCGCGGGTCGAGGCCTGGGTCGGAGGGTGGGGCGGCGTCGAGTCCTTCTGCTAGAGGCGGTCGACGCCCGTCACCGTCACGACCGCGGCACCCTGCTCGTCGGATTCGGCGAGATCGACGGTGGCCGAGATGCCCCAGTCGTGGTCCCCCGCCGGGTCGTCGAGGATCTGCCGGACGGTCCACTCCGTCCCGCCCTCCGTCAGCAGCAGCAGCTGCGAGCTGCGAGCGTTCGCTCCGGTGAGGATCTCGTCGTGATCGGCGAAGTAGCCGTCGAGCGCGTCGGACCACGCGGCGGCACCGAAGGACGGATCGAGTTCGGCGAGAGCATCCACGTCCTCGCGCGCGGCGAGCTGCACCCGGCGGAACAGCTCGTTGCGCACCAGGGTGCGGAACGCGCGCACGTTCGTGGTGAGCCGCCTGGGAGCCGGCGGGACGATGGGTTTGTCATCACCGCCCGGCCCCTGAGCGAGCGCACCGTCCGGTCCCTGAGCGAGCGCACCGTCCGGCCCCTGAGCGAGCGGAGCGAGACGAAGGGTCTCCCACTCGTCGAGCAGGCTCGAGTCGACCTGGCGGACGAGCTCCCCGAGCCACTCGATGAGGTCGCGCAGATCCTCGTCCTTGGCCTCTTCGGGGATCGTCTGCGACGCGGCGCGATAGGCGTCGGACAGGTAGCGCAGCACCACGCCCTCCGAACGGGCGATCTTGTAGAACGCGACATATTCCCCGAACGACATGGCCCGCTCGTACATGTCGCGCACGACGGACTTCGGATGCAGCTCGAAGTCGCGGATCCACGGCTGCGCCGCGCTGAACGTCTCGAACGCCGCGCTGAGCAGCTCGTCGAGCGGCTTCGGATACGTGATCTCCTCGAGCAGCTCCATGCGCTCGTCGTACTCGATGCCCTCGCGCTTCATGGCGGCGACGGCCTCTCCTCGGGCCTGGAACTCCTGCTGGCCGAGGATCGCGCGGGGGTCGTCGAGCGTCGACTCCACGATCGAGATCATGTCGAGGGCGTACGACCCGGTGCCGGTGCCCGTCGTCCCCTCCTGGGCCCCTGAGCCTGCCGAAGGGTCGAGCAGGTCGAACGCCGCGAGAGCGAACGGCGACAGCGGCTGGTTCAAGGCGAAGTTCGGCTGCAGGTCGACCGTGAGGCGGATCTCTCCGGCATCCGTCTGCTCGACGACACCCGACTCGATCAGGGTCCGGTAGATGCCGATCGCACGGATGGCCAGCTCGCGCTGACGCGCGCGGGGCTCGTGGTTGTCGTAGACGAGGGCCCGCACGTTGCCGAAGACGTCGCCACCGCGCCCGATCACGTTGAGCAGCATGGCGCTGGTGATCTGCATGTGCGAGGTCAGGGTCTCGGGCTCGGCGTCGATCAGCTTGCGGAACGACGGCTCTCCCCACGAGACGAAGCCGTCCGGCGCCTTCTTGCGCACGATCTTGCGCTTCTTCTTCGGGTCGTCGCCGGCCTTCTTGACGGCGGCCACGTTCTCGGACTCGTGCTCGGGCGCCTGCGCGACGACCGTGCCGGCGGTGTCGAAGCCCGCGCGTCCCGCCCGTCCGGCGATCTGGTGGAACTCCCGGGCGCTGAGCTGCCGCATCCGCGTGCCGTCGAACTTGGTCAGGGCCGTGAGCAGCACCGTGCGGATGGGCACGTTGATGCCGACCCCGAGCGTGTCGGTGCCGCAGATCACACGCAGCAGACCGCGCTGCGCGAGCTGCTCGACCAGGCGGCGATACTTCGGCAGCATGCCCGCATGGTGCACGCCGATGCCTGCACGGAGGAAGCGCGACAGGGTCTTGCCGAACGCCGTCGTGAAACGGAACCCGCCGATCAGTGCCGCGATCTCATCGCGCTGCTCCCGCGTCGCGACCTTGACGCTCGACAGCGCCTGGGCGCGCTCCATCGCCGCGGCCTGCGAGAAGTGCACGATGTAGATCGGTGCCTGTCCGGTGCCGAGCAGGTCGTCGATCGTCTCGTGGATCGGGGTCGTCTCGTAGAAGTAGTGCAGGGGGACCGGGCGCTCGACGCCGGTGACCGATGCCGTTTCGCGGCCCGTCCTCCGGGTGAGATCGCTCGAGAGCTGCGACACATCGCCGAGGGTCGCCGACATCAGGATGAACTGCGCCTGCGGGAGTTCGAGCAACGGTACTTGCCAGGCCCATCCGCGGTCGGGGTCGGCGTAGAAGTGGAACTCGTCCATGACGACCTGGTGCACCGCGGCATCCGCGCCGTGACGCAGTGCGAGGTTCGCGAGGATCTCGGCCGTGCAGCAGATGATCGGCGCGTCGGGATTGATCGACGAGTCCCCCGTGATCATGCCGACGTTCGAGGCGCCGAACACGTCGACGAGGGCGAAGAACTTCTCGCTGACCAGGGCCTTGATCGGTGCGGTGTAGTACGAGCGGCGTCCCTGGACGAGGGCGGCGTAGTGCGCGGCGACCGCCACGAGCGACTTTCCGGTGCCGGTGGGGGTGGAGAGGATCAGGTTGTGGCCCGAGACGATCTCGATGACGGCCTCGTCCTGCGCCGGGTAGAGGCTGATGCCGGTGGACTCCGCCCATTCGACGAACGCCGTGTAGACGGCATCCGCATCGGATCCGTCGGTCAGTGTGGTCGGGTCGAGGATCGCAGGCATGGTCTGTCGATCATCCCATCTCCGGCACGCGCGAACCTTGTTCCGTCTTCAGCACGGAACCGTCGGAGGCAGCCGAGATGACGGGGATTCGAGCGATCAGCGAGATCTCATGCTGAATCGCGAACGGCTCAGACCGAGGTCGCGGCGCGCAGCGCGATGCGGATCATGTCGCCGAAGGTCTGCTCCCGCTCCTGCGCGGTGGTCTGCTCGCCGGTGACGATGTGGTCGGAGACCGTGCAGATCGCGAGGGCCCGACGGCCGTGGAACGCCGCGAGGGTGTACAGGCCGGCCGCCTCCATCTCGACGCCCAGTGCGCCGTGCTGCACGAACGGCGCCGTCAGCTCCGGCCGGGTGCTGTAGAACTGGTCGCTCGAGAAGAGCAGTCCCACGTGCACGGCGGAGTCCGAGGGCTCGGCCTCGCTCGCCTCGACCGCCGCACGCAACAGGCCGAAGTCCGCGACGGGAGCGTAGTCGAGCCCGTGGAAGCGCACCCGGTTGATGCCGGAGTCCGTGCACGCGCCGTTCGCGATGACGATGTCGCGCACCTTCAGCTTCTCCGTCAGGGCACCGCACGATCCGACCCGGACGATCGTCTGCACGTCGTACTCCTCGAACAGCTCGCTCGCGTAGATCGCCATCGACGGCTGGCCCATGCCCGAGCCCTGCACCGAGACGCGGTGTCCCTCCCAGGTGCCGGTGAACCCCAGCATCCCGCGGGTCTCGGAATAGAGCTCGGCGTCATCGAGGAAGGTCTCGGCGATCCACTTCGCGCGCAGCGGGTCACCCGGGAACAGGACGATGGGGGCGATCTGACCGGGCTGTGCGGCGATGTGCGTGCTCATGCACCCAGCGTACGAGGCCGATCGATGAGGATGCTCAGCCTTCGCGTCGCCGGCATGCCTTCGTGTGAGCCTGTCGGTCTTGTCAAGGCCCGCGTCTCGGAGCGCCGCTCACCGTAGCCTCGCCCGATCAGCCCCACACCGACGAGAGGAACACGATGCACAGCGAGACCGACATCAGCACCGACCGCACCGACATCAGCAGCGAGCCGTCGCCCGGCGCGGAGGAGAACGACAACCTCGGCACCGAGGACAACAAGGGCGAGCCCGCGGCCGCCCCGTCCGGCCCTGCCTCGGACGACGACGGCGACATGCTCGCTGACGACCCCGACGCCGACTGACCGGGAGGTTCCCGTTCACGACTCAGCATGAATCCCGCAGCGGGCCCCGGAATGGCGCCGGAGCTGCCTGCGGTGCAGTTCTGTGCTGAGTTGTGAACGCGCTCCCGCGCTCCCGCGCTCACTCCTCTTCGACGAGCTCCCCGCGGATGCGACGCAGGTCCTCCATGAGGGAGCCGATGAGGATCCAGTGCATCGACGACGGAGGGCGGATCACCAGCGGCGCCGTGAGCGCGGGGATCGCCGAGGTCAGCGCCTCGGGCTCGGGGGAGACGTCGGCGATCTGCACCGCGAGCCGCACGTCGTGCCCGGCCCGGCGCAACTGCTCGGCGATCGCCGCGACCGCAGGTTCCTGTCCGATCGAGTCGTCGTAGTGGTCGAAGTAGGCGCGGGTCATCCCGATCGTCTGGGTGACGATCGGTGAGAGCCGTTCGAGCAGCGTGCGCATCTCGACGAGCTCCTCGCGGTGGGTCGAGCGCCGTGGATTCAGGGTCAGTGATTCCTCGCCGGCAGCGATCGAGGCCTCCGCGACGTCCTTCATCGGACGCAGCAGTCGGGCCTCGAGCATGAGCTCCTGCAGCTTCGCCGGCGCCTGCGGCTCGGGCAGGGCGTCGGCGAGCCGGTCGAGGCTCGCGGCCAGCTCACTGCCGAGCAGTCCGAGATCACGGCGGGCGGGCGCGACGAGCACGGGCGGCACGATCAGGGCGTTCACGACGATGCCGATGACGACCCCGATGAGGGTCTCCAGGATGCGGGCGATCGCATAGTCGGGGGTCGAGCCCAGTGCCAGCACCAGCATCGCCGAGATCGCGACCTGGTTGCCGGTGCCCGGGGTCGCCCGCAGCGCCCAGGCCACGAGCATGGCCACGACGATGGCGAGCAGCACGATCCAACTGGGCGACCCGAGCAGCAGCCCCAGCGCGACGGCGATCAGCACCCCCACGATGACGCCGATGCTGCGCTCCAGCGCCTTCGACAGCGATTGGTTCACGCTCGGCTGCACGACCAGCAGGGCAGCGATCGCGGCGAACACCGGCAGCTGCCCCGGCACCACCCATCCCGCGAGCATCCACGCGGCGATCGTGGCCGCGGCGGACTTCACCACCTGCAACAGGGGCGAGCGCTTCGAGGCGCGGATCGCGGCATGGATGCGCATGCCGTCAACGCTACTCGGGAAGCGCCCCTTCGCCGTCGGTCTGTCAACCCCGTCGCGAAGACCCGGCCTCTCGCGCTGAATAGAAGGACACGAACGACGACTCAGCAGAGGAGCATCCCATGGTGCAGATCATCGAGACCATCGACGTCCACGTTCCGGTCGACATCGCGTACAACCAGTGGACCCAGTTCGAGAGCTTCCCGGAGTTCCTCGACGAGGTCGAGTCCATCACGCAGATCGACGACACTCACAACCACTGGGTCGTGAAGGTCGGCGGGGCGACGCGCGAGTTCGACGCGGAGATCACCGAGCAGCACCCCGACGAGCGTGTGGCGTGGAAGAGCGTGGGTGGCGACACCGAGCACGCGGGTGTCGTGACGTTCCACAAGCTCGAGGAGCTCACGACGCGGGTGACCGTGCAGATCGACTGGGAGCCCGAGGGGCTCCTCGAGAAGGTCGGCTCGCTGGTCGGTGCGGGCTCGCACGCGGTGAAGAAGGACCTGAAGAACTTCAAGGAGTTCATCGAGAAGCGCGGAGCCGAGACCGGCTCCTGGCGCGGCGACGTCGAGGCCTGAGCGACGAGACCCGAGGCCCGGGCGGAGATCTCGCATCTCCGCCCGGGCCTCGTGCTGTGCGGGGCGGCCGTCGATGTCGCAAAATTATGGC